>CABUZE010000090.1 GCA_902495955.1 uncultured Collinsella sp.
ACTTTCCGGCGAGGCCACCGAGCTTCCCGCCGACCAGATCGAGCCCTACGCTCAGCAGCTCATCTTTGACCGCGACCCCATGATGAGCTGGGTCGAAATCCCCTCCATCGACGTGAGCATGCCTATCTACCACGGCACGAGCGAGGAGGTCCTCATGGCGGGCGTCGGCCACCTGGAGGGCACGAGCCTGCCGGTGGGCGGCGCCTCGACGCATTGCGTGCTCACCGCGCACTCGGGCATGCGCAACCTGAGCATGTTCGACGACATCCATTCGCTGGAGCCCGGCGACCTGGTGCTGCTGCACACCATGAGCAAGACGCTCGCCTACAAGATGGTGGACTCCGAGGTCGTGCTGCCCGAGGAGATGGAGTCGCTGACCATCGAGCCCGGCGCCGACAGGGTGACGCTCGTCACCTGCACGCCCTACGGCGTGAACGACCATCGCCTGCTGGTGCACTGCGTGCGCACCAAGTACAACAAGAAGGACGTCGACAAGCAAAAGTCGCTGGCCGACCGCCACTGGGGCAAGCGCGAGTTTGCCGTGCTCATCGTGGTCGTGGCCATTGTGCTGTTGCTGCTGGACATCGTGATCCACGCGGTCCGCAAGCGCCGCAAGGCCAAGGCCTCGGCATAAGACATCGTTCAGAACCACCACAAAGGGGACAGGCACCTTTGTGGCGGTCGGGGCTTTCAAACCATCACAACATTCGATGAAAATTGCGATTTTGGCGAAAAGCGTCGAATGTTGTGATGGTTTTTGTTGCGGACAGTACGGTCTTCGTTGTGGGCGCGACGGTCTTCGTTGTGGACGAGACGGTTTTCGCTATGGACGGTGCGGTTTCGCTGCAGAACCGCCAGCCCGCCGCCTGCTAGCCCGCCGCCCTCGTTACGTTTTCGCTGCATTTGAGTAAAGCGCCTGCTCCAAGCGGCGTTGCCTTGTATACTAGAACGGTTTAACTGTTATGCGGAAGGGAGCGCCTATGGCACTCAGCGAGAAAGACGTGCGCGGCATCGCCGAGTACGCAAAGATCGCACTGACCGATGACGAGCTCACCCAGATGACGTCCTACATGAACGATGCCGTCCAGATGCTCGAGCCCGTCTTGCAATATGACTTGCCCGACGTGGAGCCCACGTTCCATCCCATCGGAAGCCTGTCCAACGTGATGGGCGATGACCTGCGCGAGCCCGAGCGCGACCTGCCGCTCGACGTTGCGCTGGAAAACGCTGGCAGCGTGCGCGACCGCTACTTCCGCGTGCCGTCCATTTTGGGAGAGGGGGAGAGCGAGTAATGGCGCAGAGCTTCGATTCCCTTACCGCCGCTCAGATCGCCGCGGGCGTTGCCGCCGGCGACTTTACCGCTACCGAGGTGGCCAAGGCCTCTCTTGCCGCCATCGAGGCGCGCGAGGGCGGGGTTCAGGCATTCCTGCAGGTGGCGCCCGAGCTTGCGCTCGAGGCCGCCGCGCGCGTGGATGCCGACCGTGCCGCAGGCAAGCCGCTGCCCCCGCTCGCGGGCGTGCCGCTGGCCATTAAGGACAACATGAACCTCGTGGGCACGCGCACCACCTGCGCTTCTCGCATGCTCGAGAACTACCAGAGCGTCTACACTGCCACCTGCGTCCAGCGCATGCTCGATGCCGGCTGCCTGCCCATGGGCAAGGCCAACATGGACGAGTTTGCCTTTGGTAGCTCTACCGAGAGCTCGGCGTTCCACCGCACCAACAACCCCTGGGATACCGAGCGCGTGCCCGGCGGCTCCTCGGGCGGCTCCGCTGCAGCCGTCGCCGCGGGCGAGGTCGCGCTCTCGCTGGGCTCGGACACCGGCGGCTCCATCCGCCAGCCGGCGGCGCTCTGCGGCGTGGTGGGTTTTAAGCCCACGTATGGCGCCGTGAGCCGTTACGGCGTGGTTGCCTTTGGCTCGTCGCTCGACCAGGTGGGACCCTTCGGCCGCACGGTCGAGGATGTCGCGCTGGCTATGAACGCGCTTACCGGCGCGGGCCACGATCCGTACGACTGCACCAGCCAGGATTGCGCCGTCGACTTTACCGAGCATCTCAACGACAGCATCGAGGGCAAGCGCGTGGGCGTTATCCCTGCGTTTATGGAGGCCGAGGGCCTGACGCCCGAGGTCAAGGCCGCTGTTCAGCGCGCCGCCCAGGAGCTGCAGAACCAGGGCGCCGAGCTGGTCGAGGTCGACCTGCCGCACCTGGACGCCGCCATCGCCGCCTACTACGTCATCGGGCCTGCCGAGGCGTTCTCCAACCTGGCACGTTTCGACGACATTCGCTACGGCTATCAGGAGGAGGGCTGCGCCAACCTGTCCGACCAGAGCTCGCTCTCACGCGCCCACGGCTTTGGCGCCGAGGCCAAGCGCCGTCAGATGCTCGGCGCCTACCTGCTGAGCTCGGGCGTGTACGACAAGTACTACTACGCTGCGCAAAAGGCTCGCACGCTCATCACGCAGGACTACGATGCCGCATATGCCAAGGTGGACACCATCCTCATGCCCGCCTCGCCGCGCACGGCCTTTAAGTTTGGCGAGATCAGCGACCCCACGCAGATGTACCTCTCCGACCTGTACACCATCTCGCTCAACATTTGCGGCAACGGCGGTATCTCGGTGCCGCTGGGCCTGGGCGAGGATACTCAGCTGCCTGTTTCTGCCCAGCTGGTGGGTCCGGCGTTTAAGGACCGTCAGCTGCTCACGTTTGCCCGCGCCCTGGAGCGCGGCTTTGCCGATGCCGCCACGGGTACGCCCGCGCTTTCCGTCGCGCCCGATTTTGCCGGGAAGGGAGGCGAGCTGTAATGAAGGAGCTTTCCGAGGTCCTGCAGGATTGGGAGGCCGTGATCGGCCTGGAGATCCATACCGAGCTCACCGCACTCGATACCAAGATGTTCTGCAACTGCAAGCTCAGCCACGATGACGAGCCCAACGCCAACGTGTGCCCGGTGTGCCTGGGCCTGCCCGGCGCCCTGCCGGTTCCCAACAAGCGCGCCATCGAGAGCATCGTCAAGGCCGGTCTCGCCACCAACTGCGAGATCCAGCGCCACTCGATGTTCTACCGCAAGCACTACTTCTATCCCGACATGGCCAAGAACTTCCAGACCACGCAGGGTCCGGTCGCCTTTGCCATGTACGGTCACCTGGACCTGGACGTGACCGGTCGCGGTGCCGCCGAGCGCCCCGACTGCGCGTTTGGCGAGGCCGAGGCTCAGAGCCTGGCGAGCGCCTCGGCCAACGCCGAGGGCCTGTCCACGTCCATGACGTCGACCATGCGCGAGGGTAACCAGCGCGCCGGCCATCTGGCCAGCTACGATGCGTCCAACCTGCAGATGCCCGAGCGTCGCGAGGACGGTTCCTACACGGTGCCCATTCGCATCCTGCGCATCCACATGGAGGAGGACGCCGCCAAGATGGTGCACGTGGGAGGTGCCGAGGGCCGCATTACCGCCGCGGCTGAGTCACTCGTCGACTACAACCGCTGCGGCACGCCGCTGATTGAGCTCGTCACCGAGCCCGACCTGCGCACGCCTGAGGAGGCTCGCCTGTTTATGGAGAAGCTCCGTCGCATCTTTGTGACGCTGGGCATTTCGGACTGCTCCATGGAGAAGGGTTCCATGCGCTGCGACGGCAACGTGTCGCTGCGCCGCCGTGGCGAGACCAAGCTGGGCACCAAGACCGAGCTTAAGAACCTCAACTCGTTTAAGAGCCTGCATGATGGCCTTGCCTACGAGATCTGCCGTCAGGCCGAGGTGCTCGAGGAGGGCGGAATCATCTATCAGGAGACCCGCCACTGGGAGCCCAGTCGCAAGCGCACCGTAGTCATGCGTGTCAAGGAGACGGCCGACGACTATCGCCTGTTCCCCGATCCCGACCTGGCGCCGTTCGATCTGGACGACGAGTTCATCGACCGCTGCCGTGGCGAGATTCCCGAGCTGCCCGATGCCAAGCGCGCCCGATTTGAGGCCGACTTTGGCATTAAGGCGGCCGATGCCGAGCAGATTGCCGGCGACCCCGAGTTTGCCGACTTCTTTGAGGCCGCTGCTGCCGGAATGGCCGGTAAGGAGGTCCAGACGGTCGCAAACCTGCTGGTCAACGAGATGATCGCCTACCTTAAGGGCGCGGGCGTGTCGCTCGCCGAGTCCGGCATCGCGCCGGCTCAGGTGGCAGCGCTGGCTAAGCTGCTGGCGACCGATGCCATCAGCTCCAACCAAGCGCACGAGGTCTTTGAGGCCATGGCTCAGACCGGCGACGACCCCAACAAGATCGTTGACGAGCGCGGCATGCGTCAGGTGAGCGATGCCGGCGCGTTGCAGCCGATCGTGGACGAGGTGCTGGCTAACTGTGCCGAGCAGGCGCAGCAGTACCGCGACGGCAACCAGAAGGTCATCGGCTTTTTGGTGGGCCAGTGCATGAAGGCGAGCCGCGGCAAGGGCAACCCGAAGCTCTTCAACGAGTTGCTGAGAACGTCGCTCTCGTAAGCGGGAACCCGGGAGCCCCGGCAGGGCGGGTGCTTGCTCAAAATGAGTTCCGCACGCAAAGAAGGCCACTTAATGTGGCCTTCGTCT
>CABUZE010000091.1 GCA_902495955.1 uncultured Collinsella sp.
AATCGGCAGCCGCCAGACGGGGGTGGACAGTTAGTTCAGATACGTATAAATCCTAGAGCTGGACCAGATATGAACACCTCTATTTCGACTAATTTGGGCTCCTCGAGACCATGTAAACGTCCCACTCTCCCTTCCAAACGCCCATCCGAGCCCCATCCCAATCAGAAATTGCCCAAAACGCATCCCAAGCTGCCCCAGATTTATACGTATCTGAACTAACTGTCCAGACCATTACGAACCAGGTCTCTCGTCAGCCCCAAGTGATCCCTTTTTCTCCGTCCCCAACGGATCAATAAGAAAAGAGGGGCTGTCCCACGTTGATGGGACAGCCCCTCTGGCATCGGTATGCGCGATACAGCTCGTTAGAAACCCTGGCCGTAGCCCTGGCCCTGGCCCTGCTGCCCTAGCAGCTCCTCCAGGTACTGGCGCAGCTGCTCGTCGGTAATACCGCCGTTGCCGGTGTCGGTTGCGCTGTCATCCTGCTGCTGATTCTGCAACTCTTCATCGGAGCCCAGCTCGACGGTGACCTTCTTCTCTTCCTTGCCGCGCATGAGTGTGATCTCGACCTTCTCGCCCACCTCGTGGCTGCGCAGCGCGATGATCAGGCCATCGGCGCTTGTGATCTCGTCGTCGCCCAGCTTGGTGATGACGTCGCCCTCTTGGATGCCAGCCTTAGCAGCAGGACCATCCTCAACGACGCTCGCCACATACGCGCCGCTATCGGTGCTCAGCTTGTTGGTGCGGGCGTTGAGCGCGTTGACGCTCGAAAGCGTGGCGCCCAGGTACGGATGCACCGGCGTCTTACCGTCGATGATCTGGTCGGCAATGTTCTTGGCGTAGTTAACGGGAATAGCAAAGCCCACGCCCGAGCTGGAGCCCGAGTAGCTCTCGATGAGCGAGTTAATACCCACGAGCTCGCCGTTGTCGTTGACGAGCGCGCCGCCGGAGTTGCCCGGGTTGATGGCGGCATCGGTCTGGATCATGTTGGCGTAGATGGTGTTACCACTGGTAGAGCTCATGGCCGTGGAGCGATAGAGCGCCGACACGATGCCCGTGGAGACGGACTGCTCGTTGCCGAACGGCGAGCCGATCGCCATGACCCACTCGCCCACGTTGAGCTTGGAGGAATCACCAATCTCGATCGGCGTGAGCTTGGAGGCGTCAGCATCCTTGAGCTTGATGACGGCCAGGTCGCTCGAGGCGTCGTTGCCCACGAACTCAGCCTCGTAGGTGGTGCCGTCGTCCATGGTCACCACGTACTGGTCGTAACCATCGACCACGTGGTTGTTGGTGAGGATATGGCCCTCGGTATCGAGCACCACGCCCGAGCCAACGCTGCCCGAGCTGTCCGACTCGTCGGCAGACTGCGAAAGCGAGCCATTCTGGCTGCCGCTCGAAGTGGCGGTGATGGAAACGACAGAGGGCAGGGCCTTGGCAGAAACGGCCTCGGCAAGTGTGGTGTCCTCGGAGTCAATCGTAATCTTTTGCGTCGACGAACCCGAAGCACCCGCCGTCACGGCATTCTTTCCGCCGCCAATGTTGAGCGTGCCACTCATAATGAGCGCAATGACCAGCAGGGCGCCGCATGCACAGCCGGCGAGTGCCGTAATAAAGATCGGCAGCTTTTTGGTCTTGGTCTTGACCACTGTGTGCTTGTTTACAACCTGCTGGCTGCCTAGCGGCTGGCCGGTCTGCGTGTCGTAGGCCTGCACGTAAGGAATGTTGCTGCCGGCAGGCGTCGACTCCACCTGCACGCGCGGCTGCTGTTGGGTCTCGCCAGCGTTGCCCGCATCCTGGGGACGCTGGGAATCGTTCTCGCTCATGGCTGCGATCCTTTCGTCAAATAACCAAAGGCCCGCCAAACATGTGGCGGGCCATCATTGTTCACGTTGAGTTGTACCCCAATATGCGGGCGCAAGTGTATGAGAACGCAATCTTTTAGGAAGGCTTAAGTTCTTCTGCAAACCCGAAAGGAGCCCGCACATGCGGCAAAACCACCACAAAGGTGCCTGTCCCCTTTGTGGTGGAAAACTAGTCCTTAAACAGATAGCCCACGCCGCGGACGGTGGTGATGTGCGCCGCGATCTGCGGGCCCACCTTGGAGCGGATGCGTCGGATATGCACGTCGACGGTGCGCGTGCCGCCGCAGTACTCAAAGCCCCACACGCGGTGCAGCAGCACTTCGCGGCTGTAGGCACGGTTGGGGTGCGTCGCCAAAAAGCTCAGCAGCGAATACTCCATCAGCGTCAGGTCGATGGGCTCGTTATCGAGCGTCACCTGGTAGGTAGCCAGGTTAATCTCGAGGTTATCGATGTTGAGCACATCGTCGGCGGCGACGGTCTCTTCCTCGCCCATCAGGCGCTGCGCGCGAGCCTTAAGCTCGTTGGGCGTCGCCGTGGGGCATACAAAGTCGGCATGCGCGTGATTCGGCAGGCGCAGGGTGCCGAGCGCCTCGTCGTCGACGATCACCAGCATGGGGACGCCGCCGCGATCGTCAAGCCACTTGGCAATCTGATCGATGCGGTCGCTGCGGATGCCATCGGAATCGAGGATCAGCAGGTCAAAGTCGTGCGCCGCAGTCGGCGAATCGGGGGTTGCCAGGCTCACCTCGACACCCAGGGTGGTCGTCAAGCTGCGGGCAAACTCGTGGAAGCGCGTCGTGCGCGCCATGAACAGGGCACTCTTTTCGGACATATCGGCCTCCAAAGAAATGAGCTCAATCGTACTGGAACAAGCCAGCACGATTAGGAGTTCGCCAGGTAGTGCTTGATCTCCCACTCGGTGATCGTAGACTCAAACTTATGCCACTCGTCGCGCTTCTTTTTGAGGAAGAAGCTGTGGATGTGCTCGCCGAGGGCATCCTTCATAAACTGCGAGTCCTCAAACACGTCGAGCGCCTCTTTGAGCGAACGCGGCAGCGGCGTGTAGCCGGCCTCGACCATCTGACGGTCGGTGAGCTTGAGCGTCTCGGCCGTGGCCTCGGGCGGGAGCTCCAGCTTGCGTTCGATGCCGTCGAGACCGGCCGCCAGCGTGACGGCGTTGACCAGGTACGGGTTGGCCATGGGGTCGGGGCTACGAAGCTCGATGCGCGTGGACAGCTGCTTGCCGGGCTTGTAGACCGGGATGCGGACCATGCTTGCGCGGTTGCGCAGGCCCCACGTGGCGTACTGCGGCACGGAGTCGCCACCCGTGGTGATGCGCTTGTACGAGTTGACCGTGGGGTTGGTGATGGCGCTGATCTCGCGCGCGTGCGCCAAGATGCCGGCCATATAGTGCTTGGCGATATCGGAGAGATGGTACTTCTCGTCATCCTCGCCCCAAAAGACGTTGTTGCCGTCGTGGTCGAATAGCGACTGGCACAGGAACATAGCGCTGCCGTCCTCGCCCGCCAACGGCTTGGGCATAAAGGATGCGTGGCAACCGCTCTCGTAGGCCTGCTGCTTAATGATGAGTTTGGCCGTGGTGATGGCGTCGGACATGCTCAGGGCCTCGGCGTGGCGCAGGCTCATGCCGTGCTGTGAGCGACCGGCGGCGTGGAAGGTGTACTCCACGGGCACGGACATCTTCTCGAGCGTGAGGACCGTGTTGCGGCGCAGGTCGCGAGCGGCATCGCTCACCGAAAGATCGAAGTAGCCCACGTTGTCGAGCGGCTCGGGGGTGTGCTCGTCGGGGAAGTAGTAATACTCCAGCTCGGCACCCACGTTGAGCAGGTAGCCAGCCTTCTCGGCCTTATAGAACATGCGGCGCAACGCATCGCGCGGATCGCCGGCGAAGGGCTTGCGGTCGGGGGTGCACACATCGCAGAACACGCGGGCGACGCCGTTGTGGCTCGGGCGCCACGGCAAAATCTGGAAGGTCGAAGCATCGGGAAACGCCAGCATGTCGGCTTCCTCGGGCGTGGCAAAGCCCTCGATGGCGGAGCCGTCAAAGCCAATACCCTCCTCAAAAGCGACCTCGAGGTCCTCGGGGCTAATGGCAAAGTTCTTGAGGCGGCCGAGAATGTCGACAAACCACAGACGTACAAAGCGGATGTCACGCTGCTCTACGGAGCGGAGTACGTAATCGATGTTCTGCTGGTTCATGTCGCTCCCCTTTCTTTCGGGCGGGTTTCGACTGGTCTATATCGCAGATACTATCGCAGAAAAATGTTTCCGCAGGGTTAAAGCGTATCAGGCGCTCAAAAAACGTGCGCGAACAGGCAGTCTGACTTACGCGCGATCATAAAGGATCACTCCTTCGCGCTCGATTACCGCGGCAAGATCGTCATCAAGATAGTCACTCGAGACGAGGTCAACCTGCCTCCCGGTCTCTTTGCGCACCGTCTCACCAAACGCCGACAACGCGAAAAGACCGAAGCCCTGCTCGCGATCGACTTCGAGACGCAAGTCAATATCACTATCGGCATGCGCCTCGCCACGGGCATACGAACCAAAAAGGATCACGGTCTTGATGGCGGGAATCGTGCTA
>CABUZE010000092.1 GCA_902495955.1 uncultured Collinsella sp.
CACGACAACTCGGGCAAGCGTCCGCTGGAGCAGTATCGCATTTGCAAGGAGGTGCTCGACAGCTGCCGCCGCAACGAGTCCATCTCCAAGCTGGTCAAGGGCTTTATGATCGAGTCTTACCTGGAGGACGGCAACCAACCGGTCGACGGCGGCGTCTTTGGCAAGTCGATCACCGATCCGTGCCTGGGCTGGGAAAAGACCGACTACCTCATCCACGAGATCGCGGAGCGGGTGTAGGTTACGGCGTTTTACCAAACGCCGTAACGGCTCGACGCTGCGCGGGCCGCACCTGGACAATCTGACGTTCAACTTCAAGGGCGCGACCAGAAGGTCGGCGCCCTTTCGTTTGATGCGGCAGTTAGGGACGCTCCTTTTCTGCCGGCAGTTTGGGACACTCCTTGGGTAGCCGTTTAAGAACGTCCCCAACGACTACCCGGGGGAGTTGCCTTCCCTCGTGGCGGTCTTCTAGCAGAAAAACCAAGTGAGTAGGCTTTTTGCAGAAGGCCGAGCACGCCCTAAAACGCCACAGCTCTAACCTGCGGTTTCATCGATCATTTGTCGCGATGTGCTCGGCAGGTTCAAAAAAGTCTACTCACTTGTATCTGAGACGCACCAGGTTGGCAAAAGCCGCCGCGAAAGGGCCCCTGGTTCCTTCGCGGCGGTCATACGCCTCTGATTTTGCGACGATTTTGCCCGCTTGTTACTCGCTGTAGCGGGTGGCTATGGCGGCTCGCACCATGCCGGTGCTCATGAGGTAGGTCACCAGGAAGTAGCCACCGTATGCTGCCAGGAAGATTGCACAGGTGAGGCCCACGGTGCCGCCGATGCTCATATTTCCGAAAATGCTCACCAGCTCGATGATCACCTTAAGTGCCACAAAGGAGTGCGCCAGGCCCACTGCCAGCGGGAACAGGAAGAATACCGCTTGCTGCGCCATCACCGAATGGCGAATCTGGCGGTCGTCGCAACCGATCTGTGCCAGCACACGATAGCTGCGGCTGCCGTCGGCCACGTTGGAGAGTTGCTGGATCGACAGAATCGCCGCGCATGCAACGACCAATACAAAGCCGATGTAGATGGCTAGGTAGCTAATAAGACCGTTCATTTGCGCTGCTTGCGCGTACATCTCGGAGCGTGTGACGAAGGTTCCCCACGACCCCGGCTCCTTGCCGTCAACGAGCAGATTGTCGAGCACAGTGTATTTAATAATCTCGTCTGCCTCGGTCGTATCCATCCCCTGTTTGTAGTTAACGAGCAGGCTACTGGAATACGGCTGCAGATTAAGTTGGGACAACAGCTCGTCGGCAACGACGACGGTACCCCCATTACTGCCCATCGCCGAGTTGGCGATGGCCGCCGTATCCTCGTCCGACTTATCGGTTGCGGGCTTGAGCGTATGCCCGCCCAAGGTAAGGGTATGGCCACCAGCCATATACTTGGTGTACAGGTCGACCAGCTCGCCGCCCATATCACACGTGAGCAGATACTGGTCGTGACCGATGTGCACCGGCTCCTTGCCCATCATCTGGCGCAGTTTGTTGTACTGGCTCGCCGGCGTCACAGACAGGCCTGTCATGTCGGCGCTGCTGCCCTCGAACGCCTTGGGGAGCTTTTCGCCCATGGTCTTGCACATCTCACTTGGAGTCACCGATGGATCCGAGCCGCCAAGCGGGTAGCTCAGATACGAATCGATCTGTACATGCTCGCCGGCAACATCGGCGATATTGACCTTCTTGCCGGTCTCGTCGTTGTTGTCCGCCGACTTGCCCTTACGATCGCCGTGCCATGGATCGCCGTGCCATGCGGAGTACAAATCGACCGTACTATCGGCCAGCACCATGCGATCGGCCTCAGACGGATTGACATACTCTTTGTAGAAGTCGAGCGTATCGGGCGCGTAATAGATATACGTCTGCGACATGTCGGCCGGATTATAGCGCTCCAGGTTTTCGTTCATCACGTTGGCAATCGACATACCGCACGTCACCGAGGTGATGGCCAAAAACAGAAGCATCGCGATGACGCCCATCGAAAAGCACACCGTGTTGACCTTGGCCGCAAGCTGGCGCACGGTAAACATGTTGAGGCCGCGCCAATACACGCCGCGCAGGCTCTGCAGCAGCTTAATGAGCATGCCCGAGAGTCCCCAGAACAGGGCAAAAGTGCCCACGGTAACCATAGCGGTCGTAATACCAAACTGGTTCATGGCCTCTTGCAGCTTGCTGTCCGTCGCGGTTAGCGGGAACCCATCACGTAGCAGACGGTAATAGGCCACGCCCACAAGCACCACGCCCACGGCAAAAATGGCAATCGCGATCCAAGGGTTGCGTGTCTTGATGCTCTCGTTGCGACGCTCGGCACCCATAAGCTCGATGAGTTTGGTACGACGCACGGCGCGAAGGTTCAGCAGTAGCGTGAGCACAAACATCACGAGCATGCAGGCAAGGGTCAGGCTGAACGCATGCACCGAGAAAAAGAAGTGGAAATTGGCGATCTGTGTCTTAAAGAGCGAGGCCGTAAAGAACGTCATGAGCTGGGAGAGTCCCACGCCCAGTACAATGCCGGCGACAAAGGCGCCGACCGAGACGATCACCGTCTCGAGCGCCATGATCGTGGCGACACGCCCGCGCCCCATGCCGAGCACCTGGTACAGGCCAAACTCCTTCTTGCGGCGTTTCATGATGAAGTTATTGGCATACACCATCAAAAAGGCCATGACACCGGCCAAAAAGTATGTCAGGTCGCCGAGCATGCTGCCCATAACCTGTGCCAAGCCCTTTTCATCGATGCCGGCGATGTCGACCTGCATCGAGATGGTGTTAAAGGCATAGAAGACCGTGACGCCCAGGGTGAGCGTCAAAAGGTAGACGAGGTAGTCGCGGCCGGCGCGGCGGACGTTGCCCCAAGCGAGTTTACAGAGCATCGGAGCCCTCACCGCCCATCATGGCAACGACCTCCATAATGCGGTCGAAGAACTCTCGGCGGTCGATGTCGCCGCGGCGCAGCTCGGTGAAGATCTTGCCGTCGCGAATAAACAGCACACGGCTCGTGTAGCTGGCGGCAAAGCTGTCGTGCGTGACCATGAGCACGGTGGCGCGCAGGCGGCGATTGAGGGACTCCAGGCTCTCGAGCAGCAGGCGGGCGCTCTTGGAATCGAGGGCGCCGGTGGGCTCGTCGGCCATGATCATGGTGGGGGCGGTGACGAGCGCGCGAGCCGCGGCAATGCGCTGCTGCTGACCGCCGGACATCTGGTAGGGATACTTGTCGAGCACCTGGCTGATGGACAGGCGCGCTGCCACATCCTGCACGCGGGTCGAGATCTCTGCCGAGTTTGTGCGGGCGATGGTGAGCGGCAGGGCGATGTTCTCGCGTGCCGTGAGCGTATCGAGCAGGTTGGAGTCCTGGAAGATAAAGCCGAGCTCCTCGCGGCGGAACTGCGAAAGCTTGGCCTGCTTCATGCGCGTCACGTCCTGACCGTTAATGCGGATCGTGCCGCTCGTGGCGCTATCGATGGTCGAGACGCAGTTGAGCAACGTCGACTTGCCCGAGCCCGAAGCGCCCATGATGCCCACGAATTCCCCGCGGTTGACGGTAAAGCTGACGTCGTTGAGCGCGCGGGTCACGTTGCCCAGCGCTCCATATATCTTTTCGAGATGTGCGACCTCCAGTACCGGGGTCGCCATGTGCGTGGTTTGCATACCGAGTCCTTTCTTGCGATTAGTCTACGGCATCTATAGTCGCAAGAAGACGAGTCGGCTACCATCGATATGGCTTACGCTTGCCTTACCGTTGTATAAGGTACGGGTAGCTAGCCTGTCACGTGTTGATGTTGAGAGAGGACTCCTGTTGAAGACTGTTCATGTTGCCGCTGGGATCATTCGCAAGGAAGGGTCCGATGAGCTGCTTGCCGTGCAGCGCGGCTATGGCGACATGCAGGGACTTTGGGAGTTCCCCGGCGGCAAGCTCATGCGCGGCGAGACGCCCGAGGACGCCGTACGACGCGAGCTCATGGAAGAGCTGCAGGTAAAAGTCACCAACCTGCGTGATTTTTACACCGTTGAGTACGACTACCCCGATTTTCATCTCTCCATGGAGTGCTACTACTGCTCGCTGGCCGATGAATCCGATGAGCCCCAGAAGCACGACCGCCAGCTCGATATCCGCTGGATTCCGCGTACCTCGCTTGCCATGGTGGAATGGATGCCCGCCGACAAGGGGCTCATTGATGCTCTGATTGAGTTAAAGGAAGATCGGCTTGAGGCCAACGGCGCTGCCAAAGATACCGAGGCCGCCACGACCGACGAGCCCGCCACCAAGCCCAAGCGCACACCTAAGCGCCGTAGCAAAAAGCGCCCCAAACCAGGTCTGCTCGACGGCATCGACACCTCGGACCTTTCCGCCGACGAGCGTGAACTCGTGCGCCGTCGCGCCGCTATCAAAAAGTCCATGA
>CABUZE010000093.1 GCA_902495955.1 uncultured Collinsella sp.
GAGCGTCAGTACACCGAGCTCAAGCAGGCTCTGGTGGACGCCGCTGCTCCCCAGGACGTTGAGCCTGGCGCCGCCAAGTTCGACGACGAGACGCACGTGAACCAAATCGTGTAGTCCCGTTCTCGTTGGCTTTTTGGGCCGGGCGTCCCGTACGTTCGGGAGCCCGGCCCGTTATTTTGAAAGGAAGTGGGGATGAACCGCTTCATCGACATCAACCCGGAGAGGTGCATCGGCTGCGGAACATGCCAGTCCGCCTGTGCCGACGCCCACCGGATGCAGGGTCTTCAGGATACGCCGCGCCTGGCGCTCGTGAAGACCGGCGGTATTTCGGCCGCCCTTGCCTGCCACCATTGCGAGGGTGCCCCCTGCGCCGAGGTTTGCCCGGTGAATGCCATCGAGCACGATGGCGATCGCATCCACGTCAAGGAGCAGGAGTGCATCGGGTGCAGGCTGTGCGCCATCGCGTGCCCCTTCGGAGCCATCCATCCCGATGGCACGTCTATCGCCGGTGTCGCAGGCATGTGCGACCCGACGCCTTCGTATCCTAAGTCCCTGAGCAGCCTGCTTACGTGGGCTCCCGGCCAGTACACCTGCGCTGTCAAGTGCGACCTGTGCGCATTCGATCCGGACGGCCCGCATTGTGTGGCGGCGTGCCCCACCAAGGCGCTGACCGTCATGGGCGGCGCGGCCGATCGCGAGCTCGACGAGGCCAAGCGCCTGCGCTCGATCGAAAACGGTCCGGTCGTCGACGTTACCGCTGTGGCCCAGGGCCTGTCCGAGAAAGCAGAAGGGAGCGTAAACAATGGATAGCATGACGCTGTTTATCGCATCGCTTGCCGTCTCGTGCATCGGTGCGCTCGCCTCGGTTCTGCTGATCAAGGCCGACAACGCCGCCAAGACCGCCGGCTGCCTGATCGGCGCCGTCGCGGCCGTGCTGTCGTTCATCGCGGGCCTCGAGGCCGTGCTTGGCGACGTTTCGTCCCTCAACACGGTCTTCTTTTTCCCGTTCGCCCGTCTCGAGCTCTTGCTCAACGGCCTTGCGGGCCTGATCGTGGTCCTCATCTCAATCCTCGCCTTTGCGGGCTTCATCTACGGTCTGTCCTACTTCGATGAGTACCCGGGCAAGGTCGGGCGCGCCGGTTTCTTCATGAACACCTTCGTCGCCTCGATGATGCTCGTCATCACCGCCGACAACGTGTTCTGGTTCCTGGTCGCCTTTGAGCTCATGTCCCTTACGAGCTACTTCCTTGTCGTCATCGAGGAGAACAAGAACTCCATCAAGGGCGGTTGGCTCTACTTCGTCATCGCGCACGTGGGCTTTGTCCTTATCATGGCGAGCTTCCTGCTCATGACCAACGGCGTGGGCGGTTCCTTCAGCTTCAGTGATTTCCGTACGCATGACTTTGGACCCGCCATCTCCTCCGCGTGCTTCGTCCTCGCGTTCTTCGGATTTGGCGCGAAGGCCGGCATCATCCCGCTGCACTCCTGGCTGCCCCAGGCGCACCCCGAGGCGCCGTCCAACGTGTCCGCCCTCATGTCCGGCGGCATGATCAAGATCGGCATCCTGGGAATCCTCAAGGTCGGTCTCGACCTGCTCGCGGGTTCGGGCGTCCAGCTCTGGTGGGGCCTCATGGTCCTGGTCTTCGGATCCATCTCGTCGGTCCTGGGCGTCGTCTACGCCCTCCACGAGCACGACATTAAGCGCCTGCTGGCCTACCACTCCGTCGAGAACATCGGCATCATCTTGCTCGGTGTTGGCGCGTCCATGACGGCGCACGCCCTGGGCAACGACGTCATCGCGACGATCGCGCTCATGGCCGCCCTCTACCACACGCTCAACCACGCCATGTTCAAGGGCGAGCTGTTCCTCGGCGCGGGCTCCCTGCTCTATGCCACGGGTACGCGCAACATGGAGAAGATGGGCGGCCTGTTCCGCCGTATGCCGGTCACGGCCGTCTGCTTCCTCATCGGTGCCCTTGCCATCTCGGCTATCCCGCCGCTCAACGGCTTCGTTTCCGAGTGGTTCACCTACCAGTCCCTGTTCAACATCTCGACGCTCTCCGACCCGGTCGTCATGGTGTTCGCCGTCGCCTCCGCGGCCGCCCTCGCCATCACCGGTGCCCTGGCCGTCACGTGCTTCGTGAAGGCCTACGGCGTCTCGTTCGCGAGCAGCCCTCGTTCCCAGGAGGCCGCGAACGCCAAGGAGTCCCCGGCTCCGATGTTGTTCTCGCAGATGCTCCTCGCGGCCATCTGCGTGGTGCTGGGAATCGGCTCTCCCGTCATCGCCCCGGTTCTGGGCGACGTCGCCCAGAGCGTGCTTGCCGGCTCTGCCATCACAGCCACCTCGGGCGTGTCTCTGGTGAACGAGATTTCCGGTGCCGCCACCTCCACCCCCGCGATCGCCATCGCGCTCGTGGTCCTCACCGGCCTCGCGTTCGTGTTGAGGTCCTGCCTCGGCACCAAGGCCCCCGCTAAGAAGACCGACCCTTGGGCGTGCGGCTACGAGCCCAACGAGCACATGCCCGTCGTCGCCACGAGCTTCGCGTCAGACGTAGAGCTCTTCATGGGCCCGCTCTACACCCTGCGCGAGGTATGCACCAAGATCTGCTGGTCCATCGCGCACGTGTTCCAGAAGCTCACCGGTGTCGCCCAGGGCGTTGAGCCCCTGCCCGACCGCTTCCTGGTCGATGCACCGAGCGAGGGTGCCGATAAGCTGGCCGGCCTCGCCTCCAAGATCGAGGGCGGCAACTACTCCGTATACATCTGCTACATCGTCGCGGCGCTCGTGGTCTTTCTCGTGCTCGCCGTGGTCATGGTCTAGAGAGGGGAGAGGATATTATGAACATCGTTCTTGCGATAGCGCAGGGCCTCGTGGTCATGCTGGTCGCGCCCTTCTTCTCCGGCCTCGCCCGTGTGATTCGCGCGAAGATGCACAATCGCCGCGGTCCGTCCATCCTTCAGGATTACCGGGACCTCGCGAAGCTCATGGCGCGTCCCGAGTCCGTGAGTTCCGACTCGAGCTTCGTGCTGCGCATCATGCCGCCGCTGTTCCTCGCGGTGTCGTTCATGCTCGCCATGGGCCTGCCCATGTTCACGCTCGAGAGCCCCATGCCCGTCTTTGGTGACGCCATCACCATCATGTACGCGCTCGCGCTGTCCCGCTTCTTCTTCGCGCTGTCCGGCGTGGATTCCTCCAACGCCTACGCGGGCTTCGGCGGTATCCGCGAGCTCCTCATGAGCGTGCTCATCGAGCCGTCCATGCTCATCGCGCTGTTTACCGTCGCCATCGTGTGCGGCTCCACGGACATTGCGACCATGGGTCAGCACATCGTTACGGGCAACGTCTCGAGCGTCGTCGCCGTCATCCTCGCCGGCGTCGCCTTCGCGGCCGCCTGCTATATGGAGCTCGGCAAGCTTCCGTTCGATCAGGCCGAAGCCGAGCAGGAGCTCCAGGAGGGCCCGCTCGCCGAGCTCTCCGGCCCGTCCCTGGCCATGATGAAGCTCGCCATGGGCATGAAGCAGGTCGTGGTCGTCGCTTGGTTCACCTCCATCTTCATCCCCTGGGGAGAGCCCGCGACCATCGGCGTCACCGCTCTCGTGGGCGCCGTCGTCTTCCTTGTCAAGTGCCTGGTCGATTTCGTTGTCTGCGGCGTGCTCGAGAACTCCGTTTCCCGTTCGCGCTTCAAGGTACTCGGTAACCAGACCTGGGCCGTCGTCGGCATCGCGGTCCTCGCGTTCGTCTTCGTCGTCGTAGGCGTGTAGGGAGAAGGGAGAAACTATGTCAATCGAATCGAGCTTGTCCCTCTTTGCCATGGTGGCGATCGCCGTCCCCATGCTGGGCTCCCTGCTCATCGTCATGCTGCCGCGTCCCTACGCTAAATGGATCTGCGCCTTTGCCGGCGGCATCGCCACGGTCGCTTCCGTTGGCTTGGCCGCGACGTTTGCCGGAAACGGCATGAACGCGGTCGATGTAACCTGGGCGAGTATGGGCCAGACCTTGGTCATGGGCTTCATATTCGACCGGATGAGCACGCTGCTCGCACCCGCGTTCGTCGCTATCGGCCTGCTCGTCGTCATCTATTCGTTCCCGTACATGAGCGATAAGAACAAGGAGCATCCCGACGCGCCCCGTCGCCGCTTCTACGTGTACTTCTCCACGTTCATCGGCGCCATGGCCGGTCTCGCCTACAGCTCCACCATCGTCGGCCAGCTCGTTTTCTTCGAGATCACCGGCGTGTGCTCCTGGGGCCTCATCAGCTACTACATGACGCCCACGGCCAAGAAGGCCGGTATGAAGGCGCTCATCATCACCCATATCGGCGCTCTGGGACTCTACATCGGCGCGGCCTTCCTGTTCGCCGGAACCGGCACGTTCGCGCTGAGCGCGATCTCCCAGCTCGATTCCGGTATGAAGACCGTCGTGCTGCTGCTCATCC
>CABUZE010000094.1 GCA_902495955.1 uncultured Collinsella sp.
CCTGATCGAGGAGGTCCTGCGCCTGTGGGGCATGGGCCGCGTGACGGCGACCATCCCGGCTGCCAAGAACCACATCGGCGGCCTGACCCGCGAGCAGAAGCTCACCCGTAAGGTCGGCGAGATCCTGCGCGCCTGCGGCCTCAACGAGACTACGACTTTTGGCTTTGCCGCTCCGGGCGACCTGGAGAAGATCGGTATGTCCACCGAGGGCCGCGGTTGCCCCGTGGTGCTCATGAATCCGCTGGTAGCCGAGCAGACCGAGATGCGTCGTTCGCTGCTGCCGGGCTTGCTGCAGTCCGTGGCCTACAACGAGGCACACGGTACGCCCAACGTGCACCTGTATGAGGTCGGCAGCCTGTTCCACGGTCGCGAGAACGCCAGCCTGCCCAAGGAGACGAAGTCCGTGGCGGGTGTGCTCTCGGGCCAGTGGAGCGAGCAGTCCTGGAACATGAAGTACCGCAAGCTGCGCTTCTTCTTTGGCAAGGGCATTGTCGAGGAGCTGCTTGCTCAGCTGCGCATCGAGAAGGTTCGATTCCGTCCCGTCGAGGGCGAGAGCTATGCCTTCCTGCAGCCGGGTCGTGCTGCCGAGGTGCTCTCGGGCGGTACCGTGCTGGGCTGGGTTGGCGAGATCCACCCCGAGGCGCGCGAGGCTATGGGCATTGACGAGGTCGTCGTTGCCTTTGAGCTCGACCTGGACAAGCTGATCAAGGGCGCCCGCAACCAGGAGAACTACCGTGAGTTCTCGCAGTACCCGGCCGTTGAGCACGACCTTGCTATCGTGGTCGACAACACTGTGACCTGCGAGGATCTTGAGCGTCGTATTACGAGTGCCGGCGGCAAGCTGCTCGAGGGCGTGCGCCTGTTCGATGTCTACCGCGATCCGGTCCGCATCGGCAAGGGCAAGAAATCCATGGCCTTTGCGCTTACGTATCGCTCCGACGACCACACGCTCACCAGCGAAGAGGTCGAAAAGGCGCACCAGAAGATCGTCACCAAGGTGTGCAAGGGCGTAAACGGCGAGGTCCGCGGCTAGGGCTTGCGCTGGGAGCGTAGGGCCTGATGGCGGTTGCTGTGGCCTTTGCGTGACCGCGGTGTTCGGAATAAGGCACCGTTGATCCTGCATATATGACACGCGCATTACATAGCGGCGTGCTGCTTTGTCGGCAGTGCGCCGTTTTGCTATGATAGCCCGCGGCGTGTTACGAATCTGACAATACGTAACACTGACAAGGCGATTTAAGCGGCGTTGCAATTCTGTGCGCCGACAACCGGGAGGCGTACATGCACATTCCAGATAATTATCTGTCCCCGCAGACCGATGCCGTCATGGCGGTGGCGATGGTGCCCGTTTGGGTCCACTGCATCAAGAAGGTGCGCGCCACGCTCGATCGCGAGCACATGGCTTTCCTGGGCATCTGCGCCGCGTTCTCCTTCCTGCTCATGATGTTCAACGTGCCGCTGCCTGGCGGCACCACAGGCCACGCCGTCGGCGGCGCACTCATCGCGCTGCTGCTGGGCCCCGAGGCCGCTGCCATCGCTGTCTCGGTCGCGCTGGCGCTGCAGGCGCTGCTGTTTGGCGACGGCGGCATCCTGTCCTTTGGCGCCAACTGCTTTAACATGGCCTTCGTGCTGCCGTTTGCCGCTGCTGTCGTGTTCCGTGCGCTCAACAGCCGTTTGCACGACAAGAGCTGGGGCACCTCGGTTTCGGCTATCGTAAGCGGCTGGGTCGGCCTGTGCCTGGCGGCCCTGTGCGCGGCAATCGAGTTTGGTATTCAGCCGATGCTCTTTACCAACGCCTCGGGCGCTCCACTGTACTGCCCCTTCCCGCTGTCCGTGGCTATTCCGGCAATGTTGATCCCGCATATGCTGGTTGCCGGCGTGGTCGAGGGCGTGGCGACGGCCGCCATCTACGGCTTTATCAAGAAGACGGCGCCGGGCATTATCGTCGGTCCCGAAGCCGCCGATGGCCAGCTTGCCGCCGATGGTGCTGCCAAGAAGACTTCCCTGATTCCCACGATCATTCTGGTCGCCGTGCTTGTCGTGGCTACGCCGCTCGGCTTGCTTGCTACCGGTGACGCCTGGGGCGAGTGGGACGCTGAGGGCGCCGCGACTGCCGTTCAGGAGGCTGGTGACGACAGCCTGCAGGCTTCGGTCGGTCTTGATACCCCGCCCTTTGCCGCCGCTCTGCCTACGGGTGATTACCTGCAGGCCTATTCCGAGGAGCAGGGTCTTGGCTTTGCCGGTCAGGCTGCCATGTATATCCTGTCCGGCGTGATTGGCGTGGCGGTGCTTACCATCGCATTCCGTCTGATCTCGCTGACGGTTAAGGAAAGCGGTGCTCATGGCAATAGCCGAGCTGCCTAGCTGGCTTGCGGTCGAGCAGCGTTACGAGCCCGCGGGGGCTCGGCATCGTGTGATGCAAAAGAATGTCCTGCACCTGGCGAGCCTGCTTGAGCGGGTTCGCCTGGGTGGAGGCGCGCACGAGGGCGGGTCGATGGTCGACCGCGCCCTTTCTTGCGTTTCGGCTCCGGTGCGCCTGGTGGGGATGTTCGTCTGCGTCCTGTGCGTGTGTCTGACACAGAGCCCGCTGTACCTCATGTTGATGGCGGCCATTGCGCTGGTGCTCGTTGCCGTGCGCCCCGTACGCGGGCGGCGTGCGACCTTTGTGCCGGCGCTTGGCGCCGCGGGGTTCGCAGTGGTTCTGGCACTGCCTGCCCTGCTGCTGGGCGCTTCCGCTACGGGCGCCATGCTCAAAATTGCGCTTAAGACGTTCATTAACGTGTCGCTGGTGCTGGGCGTTTCGTGGACCCTCACGTGGAGCCGCATGTCGTCGGCGCTCAAGATGCTGCATCTACCCGACGAAGTTATCTTTACGTTTGATATGGCGCTCAAGCACATCGAGGTGCTGGGTCGCACGGCGCACAATCTGTGCGAATCGGTCATGCTGCGCAGCGTTGGCCGTGCGCCTGAGGGATTTTCGCGTACGGATTCGATCGCGGGTATCATGGGCATGACCTTTATCAAGGCGATGGAATGCAGCCGCGCGATGGACGAGGCTATGCTTTGCCGCGGCTTTGCCGGCGCGTATCCGGCGCCCGCACGCGCCGGGTTTGGCTGGCGCGATGCGGTTTACGCGGCCGGCGTGGCGCTGCTGGCAGTGTTATGTGCGGTGCTGTAGGCGCTGCTGGTTCCGGCTGGGGATGCAAATAGGGAAGGGCGACGTTTAGCCGATCGATATGAATAATGCGGCGGGCACGAACGGTGCGGGCGGCGCCGAGGTCACGCCGCTCATCGAGCTGCGCGACGTAGTGTTCTCCTATGCGGGACATACGGTTGTCGATGGAGTGTCGCTGCAGGTCGATCGTGGCGAACTCGTTGCCCTGCTCGGTCCCAACGGCTGCGGTAAGACGACGATTATGCGCCTTATTAACGGCCTTGAACTCGCGGACGCAGGGGCATACCTGTTTGACGGGCACATGATCGATACGGCGTTTCTAAAGGATTCCGCGGCCGCTCAGCGTTTTCATCAGCGCGTGGGCTTTGTGTTCCAGAATGCCGACGCCCAGCTGTTCTGCGCTACGGTGGGCGAGGAAGTTGCTTTTGGTCCCGCGCAGATGGGGCTGCCGGCAGACGAGCTCGAGCACCGCGTGCGCGATGCCATGGGGCTGTTCCAGGTTGCCGACCTTGCCGACGCCTCTCCCTATCAGCTCTCGGGCGGGCAAAAGAAGCGTGTGGCACTGGCTGCCGGCGTGTCGATGAACCCCGATATCCTGGTGCTCGACGAGCCTACTAACGGACTTGACGAGGACTCTTGCGACATCGTGGTCAACTTCCTACTGGCCTATGTTGCTGCCGGTAAGACGGTCTTGATGAGCACACATCACCAAGATTTGGTGCGCCGCCTGGGGGCCCGCGCCATCTATATCGATCGATATCACCATGTGGTCGAGGCGCCTTCGCCGTCGTATCGAACCGAAAGCGGTACTACGGACTAGTTGCTGCGTAGAGCGTGCGTAGCCGCCCGCGCGGCTTTGCCGTGATGGTATAGTTATCCAGGTTTTTATGGGGGTGGCTATGCCAAGCTGGAACATTCATATCGCTCAGACGGAGCGTTTGCTGGAGCGCACTGGTGCGCTTGCCAAGAGCGTTCGCGACCGCAATGCCTTTTTGTTTGGCTGCGTGGTTCCGGATATCTTCGTGGGCTATATGGTCCCTGGCATCGCCGATCCCATCCCGTACCGCATTACGCACTTTGCAAAGCCCGAGCCTATCCCTAAGCCGCGCGAGCACGAGTTCTGGGATACCTATGTGGCACCGTTGCTTAAAAGTTCGCCCACCGGTGCGCCAGCCGCGGCGACCTCGATTATCGAGGAGCGCGAGCGACTGAATCGCGTGCAC
>CABUZE010000095.1 GCA_902495955.1 uncultured Collinsella sp.
GACCGACGCGGGGATGCTCGATGCCCAAGACGACGCGCGCATAGGCGCTACCCATCTGGGCAAAACGCACCATGTCGTCGACCTCGACATCGGGGTTGGCGCCCATGTCGCACAGGACCGTCAGGCCGCCGGCGCGGTTGGGCAGTGCATTGGTGAGGCACGGACGCACCGGCTGCTTCTTACCCTCGGCCTGATACCTAAACGGCGTCACGTAGGCGGTAGCGGCAGCGGTCATGGCGCCGGTGGAGCCGGCAGAGAAGAACGCATCCGCGTTGCCCTTCTTAATGGCGCGACAGGCAAGCACGATCGAGGACTTACGCTTGGTCATCACGGCTCGAATGGGATCGTCATCCATGGCGATGACATCGGGCGCCTCCAAGGCCTCAACACGAGCGTGAGCCGCGGCAAAGGGGTTCACAAGCTCTGCGGGACCGACTGCCAAGACCTCGATATCGGGATCCGCCGCAAGCGCCGCCTCGATACCATCGAGGACAACCTGAGGCTTCTCGTCTCCACCCACAACGTCTACACAAACGCGAACGTTACTCATATACATACTCCTTATACAAAAATGGCCGACTCATTGAGCCGGCCATTGTGGTTCCAGTTGGAACGGCATCGCATCCAGAGTATACAGTTACTCGGTAACGATAACCTCGCGGTCCTTGTAGAAACCGCAGCTGGGGCACACGTGGTGCGGGAGCTTGACAGCACCGCAACGGGGGCACGTGGACTGAGCCGCAGCCGAGATCTTCATGTTGGCGGAACGGCGGGTGTGAGTGCGGATACGACCCTGCTTTTGTTTAGGTACGGGCATAGTGACCTTCCTTATGAACTATCCAGTGTGGCGATTACGCGCAAGTAGCGATACTACCACAGTTTTACTCGTCAAGCTTGAGATTCTTCAATGCTGCAAATGGATTTTCCGTGGCAGCGGCCCATTCGGCCTCTGCTTGAGCGGCGCAATCGCATTGCTCGACGTTGAGATTGATGCCGCAGGTGGGGCATAGGCCGCGGCAATCGGGCTTGCACAGGACAACGAACGGCGTGTCCATGACGACCGCGTCGTTGATGGGCTCACCCAGATCGACGATGCGATCCTCGCCCAGTAACTCGTAGCCGTCCTCGTAGGCCTCGGGATCCTCGGGCTCGTTAAAGAGATAGAATTCCTCAATCTCACCGGCAATATCAAACGAAGCGGGCTCCAGGCAACGGTCGCACTCACCGGTTGCGTGAGCACGAACTATACCCGTAAGCAGAACACCGGTGCCGGCATTGGTAAAGACCACGTCGTAGTCAATGCCGTCCTGCAGCTGGTACTCCTTCTCGCCCACCGTATAGGTGGCAACATCGACCTTGCCGGTCAGCGGATACGAGTCTCCGGGAAACTCGAGCTGCTCGGAAAGGTCGACGGTAACGCTCGGGAACTCAGCCATTACCACTGACCATTCTGCTGGGCGGCACCCTCATTTAGCTGCTGACGGCTTCGGGTGACGGTGCCGGTCAGGCTCTTGAGGTTCTCCTCGAGGTGCGTAAAGACCTGCTCTGCGTAATCCTCGGCGGCATAGCGCGTCTCGCGCTCATACTGCTGGGCACGGTCGCGGATGTCATCGGCCTGCTGCTGCGCTAAGCGGACGATCTCCTGCTCACCGGCAATGGTGAGGGCCTGCTGCTGAGCATCGGCGATGATGGAATCGGCCTGAGCGGCGGCGGAAGCCATAAGCTCCTCGCGCTCCTTGAGGATACGGCGGGACTTCTGCCATTCCTCGGGATAGCTCATGCGAATCTCGTCGAGGATGTTAAAGAAGACGTCGGCGTCGATAACCTTCATCTGGGCGTTCTTGCCGAACGGCGTCTTAGCCTCTTCGATGAGCCCCTCGAGCTCGTCGACAAGACTCACGATCCTGTCGCCAGGAAAATTCTCGCCCGGCATCCGGTCTCCTTTCATAGGTAACATATCATCGTGTTAGTTTACCACATGCCACCAGGCATTAAAAAACGTCACGAAAAGCGATGTTTGAGCGCCTTGACCACATTGGACGGAACAAAATTAGAGACGTCGCTACCGAGCGAGGCAATCTGGCGAACCACCGAGCTCGAGATATAGCCGTACTGCGGCGCACTCATGACAAAGATAGACTCCAGCTCGTTATCCAGGCGGTAGTTGAGGTCGGCCTGCTGCAGCTCGTACTCAAAGTCGGTCATGGCACGCAGGCCCTTGACCACGGCTCCTGCTCCCTGTTCGCGGGCAAAATCGACCAAGAGGCCGGTGAAGGGCAGCACCTCGACGCCGTCAATATCTCCGAGCGCTTCACGGGCCAGCGCCACGCGCTCGTCGAGCACAAACGTGGTGCCGACGCCGTTTTTGCCCTGCGACTCGGCGACGGCCACGATCACGCTGGGAAAGATGCGGCGGGCGCGGCGGATGACGTCGATATGGCCAAACGTTATGGGATCGAAAGTGCCCGGGACAATCACGCGGTTGATGGTGTCATTCATGGGCGTCCTCCAAAGGCGCATCCTCGTCATGGTCGCTGTCGTCGGCATTGTCGGCCCCGTTCGTGGCCGACCAGCGCAGCAAGTCAACCGCAGTTATGCCGTAGCGCTTCTCGCGCACGGTCTCAAAACCGGTCGGATGAGCGCCCGTATCGGCCGCGGCGTGCTCAAAGAGCGCGTAGGCGCCCGGCGCCAGCAAGCCTTGCTGAGCTAGGTTTTGCAGCAGCTCCTCGACTGGCTCAGCGCCAAAAGCATAGGGCGGGTCGAGCAGGACCAGGTCAAAGGGACCGCCCGGCACGCGGCCGCGCGAGGCGCTTGCCAGCACGTCGCCGCCCACCACGCGCCAACGCGCACGGTCACGGCAGAGCGACTCGATATTCTTGGAAATCAGACGAACAGCGCTGCGATCGATCTCGAACGTGGTGAGCGAGCGGGCACCACGCGAGAGCATCTCGATGCCCAAGGCTCCGGAGCCGCCAAAGGCATCCAGCACGCGGACCTCGTCCAGATTGAAGTCGAATGCCGACATAACCATAGATGCGCACGCCTCGCGCACGCGATCGGTCGTGGGGCGGGTGACATCGCGACCACGGGGCTCCTCGATCTTACGACCGCGCCATTCACCGCCGATGATTCTCATCCTCCGCTGACCTCCTTAAAGATGTGTCGATACCGCATGGCGACCGCATCGCGCAAGGGACGCGTCGCCACGGAGTCAAGGTTGCAAGCATACCGCAAGAGCTCGACCGCGTCCAAATGGGCCCACTCGATCAATTCCTCGTCGGCATCGAGGTCAACAAAGCGCAAGGTCACGCCGCCATGCTGGCGGTAACCCAGGATTTCACCCTCGTGGCGCAGACGCAGGTCCATCTGGGCGAGCGTAAAGCCGTCCGAGGTCTTCTCGAGCGACTGGAGGCGGTCTTGTGCCGCCGACGCGCCGCCGTTGCCCTTGGAGTGCGTCATGACCAGGCACGTTCCCGACACGCTGCCGCGGCCTACGCGCCCGCGAAGCTGGTGCAAGGCCGCCAACCCAAAGCGCTCGCCATTCTCGATGACCATGACGGTGGCGTTGGGCACATCGACGCCCACCTCGACGACCGTGGTCGATACGAGCACGTCGATCTCGCCGCGCTTGAAGGCATCGATGACCCGGTCCTTCTCCCCCGCCGGCATGCGGCCATGAAGACGCTCGATGGTAAGCCCCGGTAACGCCAGACGAAGGTGATCGAGCTCGGTCGCCGTGTCATGCAGCGGCACGGGCACGGTCACGCGGCCTTCGTCATCGCGAGCGATGCCGGGTACGTCTTCAAGCTCATCGGCCGAATCGCTCGGCTCCACGAGCGGACAGATCACGTAGGCTTGCTGTCCCTTTTCGTGCGCCTCGCGAATGGCGCCATAGGCCAGGTCGCGACTCGACTCGGTGAGGACGTGCGTCGTCACGCCGGCACCCGGAACGGGACGATGGCGGATGATGCTCGTATCCAGGTCGCCGTACACCGAAAGCGCCAACGTGCGCGGGATCGGCGTGGCAGGCATGACCAGCAAGTCGGCACCCGGGCCTTTTGCGCGTAGAGCGTTACGCTGGCCCACGCCAAAGCGGTGCTGCTCGTCGATCACCACAAGCGACAAATGCTTGAACGTGACGTTCTCCGAAAGCACCGCATGGGTACCAAAGAGTACGTCGAGCTCGCCAGACTGGAGACGAGCATGAATCTGCTCACGCTCGGCCGCCGGCGTGGCGCCCGTCAGGAGCGCCCAGGTCATACCAGCCTGCGAGAGCAAGGGGCCGGTCTTATCGGCATATTGACGCGCCAGCACGCCCGTGGGCGCCATAACGCAGGCCTGAGTGCCGCTATCGGCCGCAACCGCCAACGCGC
>CABUZE010000096.1 GCA_902495955.1 uncultured Collinsella sp.
GATATCAACGAGGCCAAGGTGACGTCCGAGGTCCAGGACCTGCGCGACTCCCTTTCGTTTGTCCCGTACAACACCAAGATCGTCAACTGCTACGACCACTACGAGGAGCTGGCCTGCTGCGACGTCATCGTCAACGCCGCCGGCAAGGTCGCGCTGGCCGCCGGCAACCGCGACGGCGAGCTGTACTTTACCACCGACGCCGCCCGCACCTTTGCCAAGCGCATCGTCGACGCCGGCTTTGACGGCATCTTCGTAAGCATCTCCAACCCTTGCGACGTCGTGTGCACCGAGCTGTGGCACCTGACCGGCTACGATCCCAAGAAGATCATCGGCTCGGGCTGCGGCCTGGACTCCGCCCGCCTGCGCACCGAGATCTCCAAGAAGGTCGGCGTGAGCCCCAAGTCCATTGACGCCTACATGATCGGCGAGCACGGCTTTAGCCAGCTGGCCGCCTTTAAGGCCGCGACCATCGCCGGCAAGAGCCTCGACGAGCTCCAGACCGAGAACCCCGACAAGTACGCCTTTGACCACATGGAGGGCGAGGAACTCGCGCGCAAGGGCGGCTACGTAACCTACCAGGGCAAGCAGTGCACCGAGTACGCCGTTGCCAACTCCGCCGCGCGCGTCTGCGCCGCCGTGCTGCACAACGAGCACGCCGTGCTTTCGGCCTCTACGCTTATGACCGGCCAGTATGGCGAGGAGGGTATCTTTACCTCCCTGCCGTGCGTGATCGGTGCCGAGGGCGTCGAGGAGGTCTACACACTCGACCTTTCCGAGCACGAACTCGAGGGCTTCCACAAGAGCTGCCAGCACATCCGCGACAACATCGCCCAACTCGACTGGTGGGATGCCGAGGCCTACGACGCAAAGTAAGCCGCTGGCTGCCGCAACCTTGCGAATCTATGCGCGATACTAAGCGGGCCGCGCCGGAAACCCACCGGCGCGGCCCGCTTTTTACGCACGCTGTTCGCTTGCGAATCGAAGGTGAATGCTTTTCCCGTTACCTAGTACTGCTCGATGCCCATGTAGCGACGAATCTCGGGGCTGTGGTCGAACACCTTTCCGCGGGCGGCGCGCAGCTCGCAGCTCATGTTGTAGAAGAAGATCGGCTCCAGGTACGAACGCACGCTGACGGGCACCTCGCCCACGCCGTACTCGAGTGCATCGAGCACCATGATCGTGTCGGTGTGCGTGTTGAGGAACGCCAGCGCGCGCTCCTCCATGGGGCGGCACTCGCCCGATCCGAGCTGCACAAAGTAGAACACGCCGGGCTCGGTAGCCTCGAAAGGACCGTGGAAATACTCGCCGGAGTGGATATAGCAGCAGTGCTGCCACTGCATCTCCATGAGCGAGCAGATGGCCATGGCGTAGGTCTGGCTAAAGTTGGGGCCGGATCCCAGAATATAGAAGAACTCGTGCTGCTGGCAGAGCTCGGCAAAACGGGCACCCAGCTCGGCGTTGACCTTCTCGCGCGCGGCGGGCAGCAGCGCGTCCATCTGCTTAAGACCCTCGTACATGTCGGCGAGTGCCTCGTAGCCTTCCTGCTGGTCGAGCAGCTCGGCGGCGATCAGAGCGCCGATGCCCTGAGGCACCTCGGCCTGCGACACGCCCTCGCCCCAGGGGTAGACCCAGGTGGTCCACTTGCCGTTGTCGATCTTGGAGCCCTCGCAGTCGGTGAGGGCAACGACCTCGGCACCGGCCGCCAGCGCCATCTCGCAGCCGTCGACGACCTCCTGCGTGTTGCCGCTGTGGCTGCAGGCAATAACGAGCGACTTCGGCCCTAGGCTCTTGGGGGCCATCAGGCAAAACTCGCGTGCCGTGTAGACCGTCGAGGTAAACGTGGTGGCCTCGCGCTTGAGCAGCTCGTTGGCCGGCATCAGGTCAATCATCGAACCGCCACAAGCAATCCAAAAGACATTCTCAATCTTACCCTTGCGCTCGATGATTTCCTGAACCAGATCATGTGCGTTCATCCTGATGTTCCTCCTTGTGGGGCGGCTTTGAGCGACGGCGGCTCGTACCTGCTGTCGTTCTATGTTGTCCTATTTATAACACGTGTAACAAAGTCCGTGAAGTCATCTCGGCAAATTTGTTCTATGTTGTTCTATCTATGGACGTTAGATGTCGAAGACGTAGCGCGAGCCCACGATCTTTTGGCGGCCGAGCAGTAGAGGGCGCCCGCCAGCGTCGGTAAAGTAGGCCTCCATATAGAAGAGCGGCTCGCCGACCGGCACCTCCAGCAGCGGGGCCGCCTGAGCATCGGCAAGCGCAATCTCCACGGTGCAGGGGTCGGACTTGAGCGGCGCGCGACCCGAATGCTCGGCAACGAGCGCAAAGATCGAGTTATCGGTGAGGTCCTCGTCGGCCAGCGTCTGCAGGTAGGGATGGTCGGCCAGCACAAAGGCGTTGTTCTCGAGCATGACGGGGATGCCGTCGGCCGTGCGCACGCGCTCGACCACGATAAGCTCGCAGCCGGGCTCTACGCCAAAGAACGCCGCGTCCTCGCGCGTCGCCGCAACCACCGTGCGCGATACCAGGCGCGCACCCGGCACCATGTCGTTGGCAGCGCAACCCTCGGAAAAGCTCTGAACGTCACCCTTCTGGACAATCTTGCGCTTGAGCTTGGGCGCGCACACGAACGTGCCCCTGCCCTGCTGGCGGTTGAGATACCCCGCGCGCGACAGCTCCTCGATGGCGCGGCGCACGGTGATGCGTCCCACGCCGTAGTACTTCGCGAGCTCCATCTCGGAAGGAATGCGCGAGCCGGATGCGTACACGCCACGCGCGATCTCGCCCTTTAGGTCGTCCATAACCTGCTGGTACAGCGGCACAGCGGACACCTCAGTGCGCTCGGTTTTATCATCGGATGCCATCGTTATGCTCCATTCCGTGCATGCTCGGACTCAAACTCTTCAATCGCCGCCATAAACTGCTCGCCAAAGGCGTCGGCCTTTTTCTCGCCGATGCCGTTGACCTGGATAAGCTCGTCGCGCGTCTGTGGGCGTAGGCGGCACAGGCCGCGCAGGGCCTTGTCGGAAAAGACCATGTACGGCGCCATCTCCAGCTCGGTCGAAATATCCTTGCGCAGGGCACGCAGGCGCTCGAACAGCTCGGCATCGTCACCCACGCGCGGGCGCTGATCCAGCTCGGCCTCCTCGCGCAGCAGATCCACCGCACGGCAGGCGCGGGCCGAGGCCTTGCGCTTGGACGCGCGACGCTTAACGGTAAAGGCAAACGTCTCGTCCTCGACCTCGCCAGCGCGCGGGCCAAGCCCCACGACCGGGTACTGCCCCTGCGAGGTGGCCAAATAACCGCGGCCGCACAGCTGGCCGATGATGTCCTTGATACGCCCGACCGATTCGCTCGACAGCTCACCGTAGCCGCGGTCCTCGTCCAGATGCATCTGGCGAATGCGCTCGGTGTTGCCGCCGTGGAGCACGTCGGCGACCAGCGACTTGCCAAAGCGCATGGGACGCGTGGCCACATAGCGCACGGCGGCGCGAGCCATATCGGTGACGTCCTCGACCTCGAACTTCGTGAGGCAGTTGCTGCAGTTGCCGCAGCCCTCGGCATCGTCCGTGGCGGCGCTGCCCGCACCGGCCGCAGCCGCATGCTCGGCCGCGGCCTCGTCGCCAAAGTAGCGCAGCATGTATTCGCGCAGGCAGCCGGTGGTATTGCAGTAGCCCTCCATCTGGCTGAGCAGACGATATCGATTCTGGAGCGCCCACGCGCGCTGCTCGTCGTCGAGCGCCTCATCGGCAGCATCGCCGCGGTCGATCAAAAAGCGACGCATGCGAAAATCGTTACCGTTCCACAGCAAGTGACAGCTGGCCGGATCGCCATCGCGACCAGCGCGGCCCGCCTCCTGGTAGTAGGCCTCGATGCTCTCGGGCACGTTTTTGTGAATCACGTAGCGCACGTTGGGCTTATCGATGCCCATGCCAAAGGCGTTGGTGGCAACCATCACCTGAATGTCGTCGTCGATAAAGGCACGCTGGCTCTGGCGGCGGGCGTCGTTGCCCATGCCGGCATGGTAGCGGCCAACGCGAATGCCGCTGGGGCCCAGTGCCTCGGCAAGCTCCGCGGCCAGCGCGTCGACCGTCTTGCGGGTCGAGCAATACACGATGCCGCTCTCGCCCGAATGCGCGATCACGTAGTCGCGCACCCACGCGGTCTTGGCCTTGTCGCCCATCTCCTCGCAACCAAAGTAGAGGTTCTTGCGATCAAAACCCGTCACCACGGTCGCCGGGTGTTGCAGGCCGAGCATTTGCTGGATATCCGCGCGCACGCGCGCGGTCGCCGTAGCGGTAAAGGCCGCCACGATGGGGCGCTGCGGCAGGGAATCGATGAAC
>CABUZE010000097.1 GCA_902495955.1 uncultured Collinsella sp.
CGCTGCCGTACTCTTCGTCGCCCTTCTGGACCTGCGTATCGGTAAAGTAGGTCTCGTCGGGCACGCAGTACCAGCCGTCATAGCTGCCCTTATACAGGTAGCCGGACTCCTTCATGCGCTCCCACAGATACTGCACCGCATGATGCTGGCGCGGCTCGGTGGTACGAATGAAGTCGTCGTTGGAGATCTCGAGCTTGCTCCAAAGCTCCTTGAAGTGCGGAGCCTGGCTGTCGGTCCACTCCTGCGGCGTCATGTTGTGCTTGGCTGCAGCCTCGGCGACCTTCTCGCCGTGCTCGTCCATGCCGGTCAGGAACTTGACGTTATAGCCGGCGGAGCGACGATAGCGAGCCTGGACGTCGGCGATGATGGTGGAATAAGCCGTGCCCAGATGCGGATCGGCGTTGACGTAGTAGATGGGCGTCGTGATAAAGAACGAAGGCTTGCTTTGATCCATGGGGTTTGTCCTCCAGAAAAACGTTGCATACAGGGGATGATTCTAGCGCAAGGGCTGGATATCCTCCATCTATTGCATATCGAGCACCATGGCATAGACATCGCGCTTGCGGCGCGAGTACTTCTGTGACAGGCGCTTTGCCACCGCGGAGGCGGGCTCCCCCTCCTCGAGCGCGGTGCGAATGTCCTCGCGCAGGGCTTCGTCGGGGTCGGCCGCCGCAGTGCCAACCGGCACGATGCCGGCCTCCTCGTCCTCACTCGGCGGCGCGATGACCAGTGCGATCTCGCCCTTTACCTCGCCACGGGCACACAGCTCCTCGGTTATCTGGGCGGCGGGTCCGCGCAAGACTTCCTCGTGCAGTTTGGTGAGCTCGCGGCAGACGGCGACATCGCGCTGGGGAAAGACCTCGGCCACGGCCTCGAGCGTCGCGACGATGCGATGTGGAGACTCGTAGAAGATGAGCGCGCCGGGGACGACGGCAAGGCGCTGCAGTCGGCGCACGCGGTCGCCGTGCTTGCGACCCAAAAAGCCTTCGAAGAAGAAATGCTCGCAGGGAATACCGGACGATACGAGCGCCGTGACGCAAGCAGAGGGACCGGGAATAACCTCGACAGGCACATCCGCCTCGCGCGCCGCCTCAACCAAAGCCTGGCCGGGATCAGACACACTCGGCATACCGGCGTCCGAGGCAAAGGCGAGGGTCTCCCCCGCCAGCAGGCGGTCGACCAGGCCGGCTGCGCGACTTGCGATCACGTTCTCGTCGCAACGAACGAGCGGCTTGGAGATGCCTAGGTGCATCAGCAACTTTGAGGTCACACGCGTGTCCTCGCAGCAGATGGCATCGGCGGCGGCAAATGCCTCGCCGACGCGCGGGGACAGGTCGCCCAGATTACCGATGGGCGTACCGACCACATAAAGTTTGCCCGTGCGGGCGCTGTTTTGCGTCATATCAACCTATTCAATCATGCCGCGCTCGAGCGTGCCGAGTGCCGCGCGAGCGTCCCATGCTGCAATACGCTTCTCGGTCTTCCACGTTTGGAAGAACCAGCCAGCCGCCGGCGCAAACGATGCCAGCTGGTTGGCGATGAACACGCGCTCGTAGGCATTGCGGCCCTCGGGCGTAACCGACGAGTTGGCGAAGATCGCCGCGCCCGACCATTCGCCCACCAAAACGGGGAACCCAGTTGCGACCGCCTCTTTGAGCTCACGTTTGTTGCGCGAAATCGCCGTCGTCAGACCGCGGGGGCTCGTGATGTCGAGCGCATACTCGTCGCGGTAATGGTACAGGTGAAGGTCCATGTAGACGTTCTTGTACTTGGCACCGCGCATAAAGTGCTTCCACTCGCCGGGGTGTCCCGAAGAGGAAAAGACGACGATCTTGTCCTCGGGCATATACGAACGAACGAGCTCGTACGCGTCACGATAGAAGTTGCGCAGGTAGTGCGCCGGAATGCCATCCGTCATGGTAAAGAGACTCTTGCGGACGCTCATCTGCGGCGTATCCAACAGCTCGATGCCCAGCAGGCTCTCGGCCTCACCATAGCGATCGGCCAGGCGCTCGAGCACATCGAGCGCAACGTGACGGCCGTTGGTGGACGAATGCCACTCGGCAACAGCCTCCGGCGTCGTGGGCGAATCGTTGGAATCGCCCTGACCGCCGGGCACAGTCGCCAGATCGAGCAGTACACGGATGTTGTACTTGGCGGCCCACTCAATTGCACGGTCGATGTAGTCGACAACCGAGATGTAGGAAGCGTCGGACTCCTGCGAGCCAAAGGCATACCACGGCACCGGCAGGCGCACGGCGTTGAGACCGATCTGCGCCATACGGCGAAAATCGTCCTCGCTCACAAACGTCTCGTAATGGCGACGCATGCGCTCGTTATAGGCAGCGGTGCCCATGGCCTCCTGCAGCTCGGCTGCATTGGATGCTCCAGTCGCTGCATAGAGCGACGGGGTCACCCAGGGCTCGGGAATAAACCAGCCAGAGAGATTAACGCCGAGAATCCTCTCCATCACGGCCCCCTTCGAATCGCGCAGGTCGAACCTGCATCGCATTGCATAGGAAAAGTATCGTTTTGAGTATACCCGCGCGTGCGGACAGGCGACCGAACGGTCTACAAAGTGGCGCAAAAGTGGGAGGAATGTCCGGGCAGACGGAACCCGAGATGCACACGCCAAGATGCACACGTGCGCCGGAAGTAGGCGGCCGGAAAGCGTGCCCCGTTTTTTCGCAAAAGACTGGGATGCGTTTTCCGTTCGAGGCCTCAACCGGGAAATGCATCCCGTTCTGAGCGCGGGATCTGGGACGCAGTTTCCGCCAAGAGCCGCAAAAGGAAAGCGCGTCCCATTCTGACGCCGGATTCCGGTCCACACTTTCCCAAACAGGCTCAAAGCGGAAAGCGCATCCCGCTCTGAAGCCAAATTCCGAGATGCAGTTTCCACAGGAGTCCTCGGTAAAAGAAAAGGACCCCTTTGCAGAGGTCCTAGTCAATTCAAGGTGGCGGGGAAGGGAATCGAACCCCTGACACGAGGATTTTCAGTCCTCTGCTCTACCAACTGAGCTACCCAGCCATTTGAGGTGTGCCTTGTTTCAAGGCTTGATTAGTATAACCAAGGACGCGCTCCGGTCAACCGAGAATTTTAAAAAAGTTTTTGAGCATAGCCTCGGTTCTATAAATCGGCACGTCAGAAGCATCAACCGGCAGAAAGAAGTTTTCGCTCCACCTTCTCATGCCGGCACGCGTTGGAGAACAGGGGGCGAAACAATAATTGAAGGGCGCTCGAGTACCGCCCAGGCGCCGGGGCAGGAACACATACGCCAGGGACGTACGTTTTCGTAGCACGCGAGGATGTTGCCGCTACGGTCGATAAAGGCGATGTCGATGGGATAGGCCATAAAGCAGGTGTGAACCGAGGAGCAGCGCGGAAACGCCATGACAGGCGGCAGTCCGCTGGCGGCAATCGGCCGCCGTCCCAGCATGCCGCGCAGACGCACGGTAAACGACTCCGCCACCACAAACTCGGCCGGCGTCCAGCCCAACCTGTTGAGCGCCCGAGCGTAGGCGATATAGGACGAGACCGCGGTCACATGACCACCCCCGGACGCCATGGATCGACCGTCACCGCGCGTTCATGTGAGAGCACGGCCGGCGCCCCCAGGGAAACGCCGGCGATGCTCAGCGAACTCGGCCACGGCTCGTAGTGCATGGTGCAGGTATAGGTCCTAAACGTGCCAGAAAGAGAGAGCAGGCCACCATCCGATGACGCCGTGCCCTGCTCGCTCGAGACCTCGACCTGTAGGTCATATCCCTCCATGGCATCCTGAATCTGAGCTTGAACGGTCGCGGAAGCGTCAATGGAACTCTCGTCACCCTCCCCGCCCGGCGCCACAGCGTGCGCCAGCACGATGTCGGGCACCACGCGGTCGAAGCGCGCGGCCGCGCCGGCAAAGATCATGACGTTGTACGCGATGAGAGCCAGCACGAGCAGGACAGGCGTGACCACAGCCATCTCGACCGTCGCCTGGGCACGCTCCTCGCGCAAGCCCGCGCGAATGCCCATTACGATCCACCGCCAAAAGCCCCCACCAGCGTGGCAACATCGACAGTGAGCGGGATGGAGCCGCCGCCGGGCAGCGGGATCTCCGCAAGCGTAAACACCGCGCCACTGATGGTGCGCTCGACGTGATACTCCAATGCCTCGCAAAGTGCCTTGGGGTCAGTCACGCCCAAGGGAATTTTTCGCAGGGTATCTTGAGTTTTGGAGATGCCTGCGATATCGGACCCCGGACTTTTGATGACATTGGCGGTATCGGTCAGCACCGGTTTTCGCAGACGCAAATCGCACGGTTCGAGCCCCAGCGCCGCCACGGAGGACGAGACGGTGTCACCGAG
>CABUZE010000098.1 GCA_902495955.1 uncultured Collinsella sp.
ACCAAGATGGCGCGCGAGATGGTCACGCGCCTGGGCATGAGCGAGGAGCTGGGCACGCAAGTGTTTGGCGAGGCGCAACATCAGGTGTTCCTTGGTCGCGATTACGCCGATCACCAGGATTACTCCGAGGAGACGGCGCGCCGCATCGATATCGAGGTTCAGCGCATTATGCGTGAGGCCCATCGTCGTGCGGTCGAGATCCTGGACGCCCGTCGCGATCAGCTCGATCTGATGGCGAAGGTGCTGCTTGAGCGCGAGACCGTCGAAGGCGACGCCGTGAACGCCCTGCTCGACAACGAGTGGGATGCGTACCTTGAGCGCGAGGGCGATATCCTGGCGGCCAAGGAGGAGCGCAATGCCAAGGCGGCCGGCATGCCGACCAAGAAGCGCACGCCCCGTATGAGCGAGGAAGAGCTGGCGGCTGATGCCGCGGCCTTTGCGCAGGCGGCCATGCAGGAGGATGCCGAAGTCGCATCCGATGATGCTGACGATGACCATGCCGTCGTCGATGTCGATGTCGATGTCGATGTCGACACCGACAAATAGTCTTTGTGGCGAAAGCCTCCGCGGGGAAACCTGCGGAGGCTTTTTCTTTTGGGCGATATGGGGCCGTCTGTTGATTGGGGACAGACTTAAATGAGCGTTTCCACGCATTTAAGTCTGTCCCCAATCAACATTGCTGCGGCACTTTGCTCGGCTAAAGCGTACAATAGCGCCTATGCGAAAGGGGAACAGATGATCAACGAAACTATGTATGCTCGCGGTGCGGAAAGCTCCATCATCCGTGAGATTTTTAGCTATGGCCTTGAGCGCAAGGCGCAGATCGGTGCGGAAAACGTATTCGATTTTTCGCTGGGCAATCCGAGCGTTCCGGCGCCCGCTGCTGTGGCGGAGTCCATTAAGAAGGCCCTGGAGCTGCCGAGCGATCAGCTGCACGGCTACACGCCCGCACCGGGCCTGCCGCAATGTCGTGCCGCTGTGGCCGAATCGCTCAACCGCCGTTTTGGCACGAGCTATGAGGGCAAAGACGTATTTATGACGGTGGGTGCCGCGGCTTCGCTCACCTGCACGCTCAACGCCGTTACGAACCCGGGCGACGAGGTTATTGTTATCGCCCCGTACTTTCCGGAGTATCGCGTTTGGATTGAGAAGGCCGGCTGTACGTGTGTTGAGGCGCTCGCCGATGAAGATACGTTCCAGCTGAGCGTGGACAACGTGCTCAAGGCGATCAGCGATAAGACGGCGGCCGTCATCATCGACTCTCCCAACAATCCGACCGGTGCCGTATATACATGCGACACGCTGACGCGACTGGCCAATGTTCTGCGCGAGGCCAACGCTCAGCGCGATCCCGAGAATCCGATTATGCTCATCTCGGATGAGCCGTACCGCGAGATTGTGTACGGTGCCGAGGTGCCTTGGGTGCCCTCGATCTACGAGCACACCATCGTGTGCTACTCGTATTCCAAGTCGCTGTCGCTGCCGGGCGAGCGCGTGGGGTGGATCTTGGTTCCCAACACCAATCCGCAGGCTGCCCGTCTGATGCCGGCTGTTGCGGGTGCTGCCCGTACGCTAGGTTTTGTATGCGCACCGGCACTCTTCCAGCGCGTGATCATCGATTGCATCGATGAGCCGAGCGATGTCGAGGCCTATGCGCGCAACCGCACCGCGCTTACCGACGCACTAGCGGAGTACGGCTACACCTATGTTGAGCCGGATGGCGCGTTCTACCTGTGGGTGAAGGCGCTGGAACCCGATGCGAATGCGTTTTGCGAGCGTGCAAAGAAGTATGAGTTGCTTGCGGTTCCCTCGGACAGCTTTGGTATGCCGGGTTGGTTCCGCCTGGGCTATTGCGTGAGTTACGAAACGATTATCAATTCGCTACCCGCTTGGAAACAGTTGGCGGACGAGTATCGTTAAAAGTAAAGCGCTCTGCCTACAATGTTTTACGTGAAACGGGGTTTGGTGTTAAGCCAGACCCCGTTGTCATGGACGTTGTGTCTTTGGGATGGAGTGGTTTTACGACTATCGAAGGCTATGCGTACAATGAATATAAGCGACGGCCGTGCCAGATAAGGAGACCTGATGCCCTACCTGCTTTCTTGTGACATTCATACCCATACGATATTCTCTGCGCATGCATATTCGACCATTGAGGAGAATGTGTACTGGGCGGCAGAGCGTGGCCTGCAGGTGCTCGGATCTGCCGACCATCTGAGCTCTATGGTTACGGCTTGCCCCAATGACCTGCGCAGTTACCAATTCTTTATCAACCAGGATATCTGGCCGCGCATTTGGAGCGGCGTGCTGGTGCTGCGTGGTGCCGAGGCCGATATCGTTTCGCTGGACGGAAGCCTGTTTGGCGAGGACACTCCTGTCACGCTCGATATTGCCGGCGATTCGTACAGCCGTCAGCATTCGCTGTTCGATTTGGTTACGCGTAATTTGGATTATTTGGTTGCGAGCGTGCATAATCCGCAGATTGCTGAAGGCGCGACGCTGGCCCAGACGACCGAGATGTATATCAATGCGCTGGAGTACCCCAAGGTGTTCATGCTGGGTCACCCGGGGCGTTCGGGCGTGCCGTTCGATATCGACGAGGTGCTGTTGGCGGCTAAGGCCAAGCACAAGATTATCGAGATCAACAACCATAGTCTTGAACACGGTGTCGACACTGAGCATTGGGTCGTATGCCGCAAGATCGCCGAGCGCTGCGCCGAGCTGGGCGTGGGCATTGGCGTTTCGACCGATGCGCACATTGGCATGGCAATTGGTAAGCTCGATTACGCTCGCAAGATGCTCGACGAGATTCACTTCCCGTTGGATCTGATCGTGACGCGCGATCGCGAGACGCTGCTGCGCGAGATGGCGGCAGCCGGCGTGTGCGACCTGCGCAAGGGGATATAGCGGAATTTTTAAACCAAGCGAAGGGGGCGGCCCAGACGGGTCGCCCCCTTTCTTGTCCCAAAAATCTACTGAGGTTGGTTAGCGGCGTTCGAGGACCGCTACGGTTTCGGTGTGGTCGGTATGGGGGAACATGTCGACTGGCGTGATCTTGAGCAGGCGATAGCCTCCGTCGAGGAGCTGGTGCAGGTCGCGCTCTTGGGTCACGGGGTTGCAGCTGATATAGGTGATGCGGCGCGGCTTAAGTGCGCAGGCAGCTTCGAGGAACTCGGGGGTGGAGCCGGCACGCGGCGGGTCGATGGAAAGGACATCGATCTGCTCGTTGTTGTCGGCGGCATCTAGGATGTAATCGGTGGCATCGTCGGCCATAAACCAAGCGCTGCGGGTGAGGCCGTTGAGCTCGGCATTGCGGCGTGCGTCGGCAATGCCCGCCGGGTTGCGCTCTACGCCGAGCAGCATAATGCCGATCCCCTTGTTCTGGGCATCTTTAGCTGCGCACAGGCCGATAGTTCCGCTACCGCAATAGGCATCCATGAGTACGTCGCCCTGTTGCAGGTCCATGCCGTCAATCGCGAGCTGATAGAGCTGCTCGGTCTGCTGCGGATTGGTCTGATAGAACGCGGTGGGGGAGATATCGAAGCTGCAGCCGAGCAGCTGGTCGCGCATGCACTCGGCGCCATAGACGATACGAGTCTCCTCGCCCAAGATGGCGTTACCGGGACGGCCATTGATATTTTGGGCAACGGTGACGATATGCGGATCGAGTGCCGCCACGGCTTCAAAGAACTCCTGCGCATGCGGTAAGTCACGCTGGGCGGTCACGAGCGTAACCATGACCTGGTCGGTACGCCAACCGCAGCGGACGACGGCATAGCGGAGCAAGCCCAGATGCTTGTCCTCGTTAAAGGCGGGAATGTGCAGGCGCTCAGCTTCACGCGCGATGCCGTTAAGAATTTGTCGGGCGCCCGGTGCCTCGACGGGGCATTCGGGTACGGCAACGATCTTGTGCGTGCCGCGCTCAAAGAAACCGCAACGGACAGCGCCCTCCTTACCGGGAGCAAAGGGAGTGGCAGCCTTATGACGAAAGCCACGCGGCGCAGGATATTTGCCCGGGTCGCCCAGGGTGACGCCCATACCGCGAATGGGGTCGACGCTAATACCCTCACGCTCGCAAAGGGTAGCAAAAAGCTCCTCCATGGCGGCCTGCTTGGCTGCCAACTGCTTCTTATAAGGACGATTGAGCGCCGTACACCCACCGCAAGCTTTCATGATGGAACAAGGAGACTTGGGATCAACGGCCTTACGCGCAGACGGAACCGGATCTTTATGCGAGCGCTTGGAACGATTCTGAGATGCCTTATCCTCGTTCCGACGAGAGCCGGGACGCTTGGCCTTAGCCGACTTGGATTTCTTAGAAGATTTTTTCTCCCCCGA
>CABUZE010000099.1 GCA_902495955.1 uncultured Collinsella sp.
ACTGCTGGACAACGCCACACGCTATGCGAGTGAGGACAGTGTAATTGAGCTGAGCCTGCGCGCAGCCTCGCGCGGTCGGGGTAAGGGCGCCGCCGAGCTTGTCGTATCGAACGCCGTGGACGGGCTGCCCGAAGGCGACCTGGACCGGTTGTTCGACCGCTTCTATCGTGCGGACGTATCGCGTAGCTCCAAGACAGGCGGCTCGGGCGTGGGCCTATCCGTGGTGCGCGCTATTGCCGAGGCCCATGGCGGCTCCGCTGCCGTATCCGGCCACGATCATCAGATCGCCTTCATCGTCCGCCTCTAAAACCTGCCAAAATAAACCTGTCCCTTTTTGGTAGGTGCGAAATGGGTAATACTAAAGAGTTATCCGACCAGATGGGAATTAATCGATGGCTTATATCGAATTCAAAGACGTCATCAAGGCATACGGCGAGGGCGACGCCCGCATTCACGCGCTCGACGGCGCGAGTTTTACGGTCGAGCGCGGTGAGCTCGCCATTATCCTGGGCGCCTCGGGTGCCGGCAAGACCACGGCGCTCAACATCCTGGGCGGTATGGACACGGTAACCTCCGGTACCGTAACGGTGGACGGGCGCGACGTGAGCTCTGCTAACGAGGCGCAGCTCGTGGAATACCGCCGCGCCGACGTCGGCTTTGTCTTCCAGTTCTACAATCTGGTCCCCAACCTGACGGCGCTTGAAAACGTTGAGCTCGCGGCACAGATTTGCCCCGATTCGCTCGATGCCGAGCAAACGCTTCGTCAGGTTGGCCTGGGCGACCGCCTTGCTAACTTTCCGGCGCAGCTTTCGGGTGGCGAGCAGCAGCGCGTGTCCATCGCCCGCGCACTGGCCAAGAATCCCAAGCTGCTTCTGTGCGACGAGCCCACGGGCGCGCTTGACTACAAAACTGGCAAGCAGATCTTGCAGCTGCTACAGGACACGTGTCGCAAGCAGGGCATTACGGTCATTATCATCACCCACAACTCCGCGCTGGCGCCCATGGCCGATCGCCTGATCCGCTTTAAGAGCGGCCGCGTGGAGAGCGAGACGGTTCAGCAAAATCCCGTGCCTATCGAGACGATCGAGTGGTAGCGCCCATGGACCAGGACCGCCAAAACAGCCAGAACCACGATGCGCAGCACGTGAGTCGCGACCAGGAGTTTACGACCTACCGCACCGCCCAAAGCTCAAACGACATGGTGCCGACGGTGTTTCGCCGTGGCATCTATCGCACAATCCGAGGCAGTCTTAAGCGCTTCCTATCTATCGTGGTCATCACCGCGCTCGGCGTGAGCGTGATGTGCGGCCTCAAGGCGGGTTGCGAGGATCTGTGCGATTCGGTCGACGCCTACTTTGACCAGCAGAATGTCTATGACATTAACGTGCAGTCGACCTATGGCCTTACGCGCGACGATCTTGCTGCGATCCAAGAGGTCGACGGCGTCGAGACGGCCGAGGGCATCTATACCGAGACTGCCTATACCGCCGTGGACACAACGCGCGAGCGCGTGGTCGTGCAAAGTCTCTCCAAGGAGAATATCGATCAGCCGGTGCTCGTGAACGGCGATTTGCCCGAGAGCGCCGATGAGGTCGCGGTGACTTCGAAGTTCCTGAAGGCTTCGGGCAAAAAGCTCGGCGATACGGTGAGTTTTGCCGCCAATGACGCGAGCTCGTCGAACCAAAGCGCCAAGGATCAGTTTGCCGCGGGCGATTACACCATTACGGCCGAGGTCCTCGATCCTACCGACGTGAGCTCAGACTCGACAGTCAACGCCTTTCGCGCTGCTTCGACTGCGGACTATAAGTTCTACGTGAGCGAGGACGCTGCGACATCTTCTTCCTACTCCGCGGTCCACGTGATCGTCGAGGGAGCCAAAAGCCTCAACTCCTATTCGGATGCCTACGCGGCAAAGATCAACGAGGTCAAAGGCAATATCGAGAAGATCCGCGAGGAGCGTGAGAGGGCGCGCGTTCAGGAGCTGACGGTCGACACGCCGGCAAGCTTGGATGCGGCCGAGCGCCAGGCGAATATGCTCTTTGGGATTGAACAGGAAAACATCGACCGTATGGCCCAGGGCAGCGAGGAACGCGCGCAGGCGCAGGCCGACCTGAACCAGCGCCGCGCCGCCGCCGACCAACAGTTTGCCGATGCCCGTGCCGAGCTTTCCGATCTGGGCGAATGCACTTGGTACATCCAGGACCGCGTTAACATCGCAAGCTACTCGAGCGTGGAGAGCGACAGCTCTTCGATCGAAGCCATCGCCACGGTTTTCCCATTCATCTTCTTTGTCGTCGCCGTGCTCATTAGCCTTACCACCGCCACGCGCATGGTCGAGGAGGAGCGCACGCTCATTGGTCTGTACAAGGCGCTCGGCTATTCACGCGGGCGTATCCTGTCCAAATACGTGAACTATTCACTGTGGGCTTGTCTGATCGGCGGCGTGCTTGGCAACATTGTCGGATTTGTGGGCCTACCACTGTTCCTGTTCACGGTGTTCGACGACATGTACTCACTGCCCCAGATGCTGCTTTCGTACGACATCGTGTCCTCAATCGTCTCGGTGGCGCTGTTTGCCGTGGGTGTGGTGGGCGCCACGATTATCGCCTGCCGCCACGAGATGGCCGAGACCCCAGCCTCGCTCATGCGTCCCAAGGCCCCGCGTGCCGGCTCGCGCATTTTGCTTGAGCGCATCGGCTTTATCTGGCACCGTATGGGCTTTTTGAACAAGGTGGCGGCGCGTAACCTGTTCCGCTACAAAAAGCGTGCCCTTATGCCCATCTTTGGTATCGCCGGCTGCACGGCGCTCGTGATCTGCGCTCTGGGCATCCGCGATACGTCGATAGCGCTTTCGCCCAAACAGTACGGGCATATCACGCGCTACGACTTGCTGGCGGTCGCCAATCCCGACGACTTTACGCAGACGTGCGCGGCGCTCGACGAGCGAAGCGCGGTCAAGGATTCCGGTGTGACCGTGACTTCGACGCTGCCGATTACGACCGATAACGTCACCTTTACATTTGGCGGCAAAAGCGAGACAGTGCTGTTAATCGTGGTGCCCGATGACCGTGTGAACGATCTGGACGACTACGTGCGCCTTGAGGACGAGTCCAAAGAGTCGCTGTCTTTGCGTGACGGAGATGTGTATCTGAGCAAGAGTTCACAGCTGGCGCTGGGGATTCAGCCGGGTGATACGGCGCACGTCCAGGATTCGTCGCTCAATGCCGCCAAGGTCAAAGTCAGCGACATTTCGCTCAACTATCTTGGCAACACACTCTATATGACGCAGGGCACCTATGAGCGCGCGTTCGGTCGAAGCGCGCGCCTTAACGGTGTCCTTGCGTTGCTGAAGGGCTCGTCGGCCGACCAGATTGCGTTTAGCAAGAAGATTAAGAGTGACGGCTGGCTTACGATTTCGAGTACGGCCGAGCATCAGGCGAACGCTGATGCGAACTTTACGATTATCAATTCGGTCGTGGCGCTCGTGACCTTTATGGCGGCGTGCCTGTCGTTTGTGGTTGTGTTTACACTGTCCAACACCAACATCTCCGAGCGCGAGCGCGAGCTGGCGACCATTAAGGTGCTGGGCTTCCGCCGTGGCGAGGTGCACCACTACGTCAACAAGGAGACGTTAATCCTCACGGCAATTGGCGCCGCGCTGGGCGTGCCGCTGGGTAGCCTGCTGGCCGAGAGCTTTACGTACATTCTGCAGATGCCGTCGCTCTACTTTGACGTTGAGGTCCAGCCGCTGAGTTATGTGCTCGCCGTAGTGCTTTCCTTTGTCTTTACGTTTATCGTCAACCTCACTACCAATCGCACCCTCAATAGGATCGACATGGTCGGCGCCCTCAAGAGCGCCGAGTAACCTGTCCTGGGATTCAAGTTCTGGCGACCTGCCGACGCGCCCACAGCAGTATTTTTGCATAAACTGCCCCGCTAAATGCATATTTCGGCGGGGCGATTGCTTTTTGCCCACAGGTACCCCAGGGGGCGCCGTGCAAATTCCGGAGTATTCAGCATCCCGGGGGCCGCGGGCGCGGGGGCGGGGGTGCAAAACTGCGCTGAATGCCCCGGTCCTGGACCCCCAATGCCTCAAGAGCTGGTCATTTTTTACAGAACGCGGCCTATGGTGCCTGCCTTTCGCCCAAAATCCAGTATGCAGGCACTCTCGGCTGCTGAATACTCCCAAAAATGCACGCCGCATTCTACCCTAGGCACCTGTAGCTACTCTGCGGGTGCGTGGCCTGATAGTAAGTTGCGGTGGAATAGTTCCTGTTTTATGGCTCTGCTATGCAAAACTGTAACTATCCCACCGCAACATATTGAGAGG
>CABUZE010000100.1 GCA_902495955.1 uncultured Collinsella sp.
AACTCCCCTACTCAACAAAAAGCCCCGCCAGCCGCAATCTCATCGTTGACGATTAAAACAAGGTTGGAACCCACGACTTCGTTCCACAGCTCAACGTCTTGCCCGTAAATAAACCGGTCATCGATGCGTGTGAGAAGAATCTTGGGTTGAGCCATCGCCACCCCATTCTGTTTGAGACCCGTAAGAGCAAGACATCACGTCTCCAATATTAGTGCATTTAAAGTGAGAAAAGCCGTCAGAACACTTGCGCGGATTTGCGATGTCCCGTATCATAGACAGCCGTTGACGCCTCAGTTGCGTCATCACATGGCCGCCAGCGTAGCTCAGTTGGTAGAGCACCGCTCTCGTAAAGCGGGGGTCACCGGTTCGAGCCCGGTCGCTGGCTCCATTGCACAAGATAGCCGCCTTCGGGCGGCTTTTTTGTTGCCGATTTCGAGCGCGCATCCGCCAATCCAAGCACAACGCCGCCGGCAACTCCCCTACTCAACAAAAAGCCCCGCCAGCCGCAATCCCCAAAGGAAAACGCTCACAACACGAACAGCTCAGCCGAGCAGCGCGTTACTCCTCCCAGTAAGCATCTGCAAGCAGCTTAAAGCAGATCTTCTTGACCGGCTGCGCGCCATCGCCCGGGAACTCGAGCGTGGGCATGTGAGGCTCGCCGGCAACGAACAGCGCGAACTTGTCGTCGGCAAGATCGCCGGCAATCGAGGCGTCTGAATCGACCAGGTCGTAGTCGTCCTTCTCGTCAAACTCCTGGACCAGCGTCAGGCTGCCCGTGGCAACCTTAAAGGCCTCGCGACCCTCAATGTCGATCTGCAGGTCGTGATAGCGCTGATGCGTCTCGTAGTGAGCCTCTGCCTCGGGACGCGTCGTGGGAGCCATGACGTTCGCATAGACCTTGTCGCCCAGAATCGGATGGCTGCCGACCTCGAGCTCCGCCGGGTCGTTCTCCTCGAGCCAGTCGATCAACACGTCGAGGCCCTTGAGCATTCCGCGGTACTCCTCGATATCGCCCAATGCACCGTAAATCATCTAAATCCCCTCTCGGATCGCTTCTTTGGCGGCTACTCGGTAAACGCGTTACCGACGCTGTTGCCTCCCACATACGTCTCGACCAGGGTAAGGTCGGGATTGAACACGACAACGTCGGCGTCGCGCCCCGACATAATGCTATCGCACTTGTCGTCGACATGAGCTAGCAATCGATGCCGGGGCCGACGCCCAAGCCCTTACAGCTCGGTCACGACAACGCCGTTGTAGACCTCGTCCCAACGGTCCATGACCAGATGGCCAGTCATGGGATCCATGGCATTGAGCTTGCCGCAGGTGTTGGCGGTACGCAGCACCGTCTCGTCGTCTGCGCCAGCAGCAATGGCATGCGCGAAGCCAGCGATAGTGGAGTCACCAGAGCCCGTGGCGTTAACGGCAGGGATATCGGGCGTCTTTGCGCGGAACGCACGGCCATTGTGAAAGCCAACGGAGCCGGCAGCGCCCATGGACACGACGACCCAGGGGATATCGGAGAAGCGGGCATCAGAGGCGAGCGCGGCGCGGAGCTCGTCCACATCGTCGGTGGTAAAGCTCGTGCACAGAAGGCCGTTGATCTCGGTCAGGATAGGCATGACCAGCTCGGGCTTAATTTCGGACTAAAGGGCGGCCTCGAGCGAAGCACCCGAGGTATCGAGCAGCACCTTGGCCCCGGCGTTCTCGGCAATGCCCGTGATCTTGGCATAGTAGTCTGCCTCGACACCGCGGGGCAGAGAACCCGAAATGGTGACGACGTCGGCCTTGCCCGCAAGCTCAGTAAACTTGGCGGTAAAGGCATCGAGTTCCTCGGGGGCAATTGTCGGGCCACTCTCGAGCAGCTCGGTCTGGTTACCGGCGTGGAGAATGTTGAGGCAAATGCGAGTCTCGCCCTTGATGGGCACGAAGTCGTTGTTAATACCGTTGGCGTCCATGAGCTCAGCCATGTAGGCGCCCATGTGGCCGCCGAGCAGACCGGTTGCCACAACGTCGTCGCCCAGCTGACCCAGCACGCGGGCCACGTTGAGGCCCTTGCCGCCGGCGGTCTTTTCGGGCGTCACACGGTTGACGTCGTCGATAATGAGCTCATCGAGCTGATAGCGCGTATCGACAGACGGGTTCATCGTAACGGCGAGGATCATTTTTAGCTCCTTATCTCGCAGGCTCCTTGTGCCTCGCGATACGAGTCGACAAAACGGAATTACAGAATCTCAATCGTGAACGAGCGAACGACGGTCTCCTTGGGCTTGGCGATAAGGCAGCCGCGCTTGTGCTCAAGCACGTCGTCCTCATCGGAGCAAGTCGAAAGGCCGCCCCAGGGTTCAACTGCCACAAAATCGCCCTCGGGCTTGCTCCACACAATGAGATATGGGAAGCCCTCAAAGCTCAGGCGGACGCCCTTGTCCTCGCCCTTTTTGGAAAGCGTGACCTGACGGCTCTCGAGCACGTCAAAGATGGTCTCCGCAAAATCGAAGAGCTCATGTGACAGAGGCAGCGTCTTTCCCACCATGGGGTTCTTGGAGCGATTGGTCACGTCAATCAAGCCAGTCGAGGGGACGGCAGTGCAAAGCTCAGCAGCCTCGTCCTTCTCAAAGCGCAACTCGTAGTCCGTATAGGCCTCGCCCTCATCGAGCGGACACCTAAAGCCGGGATGACCGCCGATAAAGAACGGCATGTCCTCGGTTCCCTCGTTGGTCACCTCATAGGAGACGCGAACGGCATCTCCCTCAAGCGTATAACGAGCGACAAGCTTAAACGGATACGGATAATCGCTCAGCAGCGCGGCGTTATCCTCGGAAGCCAGGCACATCGCCAGCTCGTTCTCGCCTTGGCTCAGCAGCTTCCACTCCTGTTTGCGCGCAAATCCGTGGCGAGCGAGCTTTACATGATGCCCGGCGAACGTCATGGCGCTGTTATCGCGCAAGCCTCCGCAAATCGGGAAGCAAATCGGTGCCCGGCCGGACCACACGGCGGGATCGCCCTGCCACAGATACTCGCGACCTCCGGCCTCGATCGAGGTAAACGAACCACCAGCCGTGGACACCTTAATAGAAATCGAATCGTTGGAGAGAGCGTATTCCATTGTCCATCCTTTCGAACAACTGCTTTTTGCTCGCAAGAACCCGTCTCGGCCCTGACCAAAGGACAAACCCGCACGTTCATCGATGCGTCCGGTTTCCCAGGCATGCAACGGGGTACCATACAGACATTGATGCAATTACAGCTGAAAGGCCTTCTTATGCGAACCATCATCCTTTATGCCTCACGCCACCACGGCAATACGAAAAAGCTCGTGGACGCCATCGTCGAGGCGCACCCCGAAATCGATACCCTCGACGTGAAGTCACTCGGTAAAAACGAGTACCCTGACCTGCACGAATACCATCTGATCGGCGTCGCCACGGGCATTTATTACTCCGAGATCGACAAAGATATGGCGCGCGTGCTCACGAACGTGCTGCAGCCGCAGGACAAGGTGTTTGGCCTTATGACCTACGGTGGCAAAAACAAGTGGTACGGCAAGGATATCGATGGCATCTGCCGCATGAGGCAGGCCATCTTTATGGGCGTCTACGGCTGTCCCGGCTTTGATACGTGGGGGCCGTTCAAACTCACCGGCGGCGTCCAGAAGGGACACCCGACCGCTGAGGAAATTACGGGCGCCGTCGACTTCTTCGACAAGATCGAAGACGAGTATGGCGACATCATCGTCGAGGAGTACGCCAAGCGCGAGAAGCGTCTAGCATACGAAAAGGAGCATCCCGCGGGGGGTCTTGTGGCCGGCGTCAAGCGCACGGCAAAGAAGATCGTTAACAAGCTGTAACTGTTAAGGTGCTTTTGAGCGTTTAACCCATACGGCGGGTCCGAGCAGATTCGGGCCCGCCGTCTTTTTCTATCGTTAATCGGTAAAGGCGTTGCCGACGCTCTGGCCGCCAACATACGTCTCGACGAGGGTGAGCTCATGGTCGAACACGACAAAGTCGGCGTCGCGACCCGGCATGATGCTGCCGCACTTATCCTCGATGTGCGCAGAGCGAGCCGGCACCTCGGTTGCCATGCGAATGGCGATATCAGCGCTGGCGATGCCCCAATCGACAATGTTCTTGACGCCCTGGGCAAGCGTGAGCACCGAGCCGGCAATGCTCTTGCCGTCGGCAAGCCAGCACAGGTTGTCCTTCATGATGACGTCCATGCCACCACTGGTGTAGCTGCCCTCGGGCATGCCGCCGCAACCCAGGCAGTCGGTGATGAGCACCGTGTGCTGCCAGCCCTTTGCCTGCAGCAGCGCCTTGCTGGCGGC
>CABUZE010000101.1 GCA_902495955.1 uncultured Collinsella sp.
CACGGCTGCCACGGCCATCAACACATAGAACACCGAGCGAAAGCCGAACAGGAACACATCCGGACGTCCTGCAACAAAACTGGTCACGGCCTCGCCCATCGCCACGCTCATCTGCCCATACAGGATATTCGACGCCACCGTAATGCCGAGTGCCATGCCGGCGTAGCGCGCCAAGCTGCCCAAGCTGCCCGCAAAACCGAGCGCCTCGCGCGGGGCCGAACCCATATACAGCGAGTTGTTGGGGCTCTGGAAAATCGACGTACCGCACGACATAAATGCGACGCAGCACACGATCACGGGGATGGAAGAGTGCTCGTCGAGTGTGCTTACCGCAAAAAGACCGCACACGTACACGCCCAGGCCAACCGCCGTGGGGCCCTCGCAGCCAACACGGTCCGAAACCGTACCCGATAACGGACCGATAAAGGCATTCACCATCGGTAGTGCCAAAAAGAGCAGTCCAGAGATGTCGGAACCAAACTCATGCGCGTCCTGAAAATAGAACGGCAGGATAAACTCGGATGCGCCAATACCAACAAACACGATGAGCATGCAGGCAAGGTTGATGGTAAAGGCCGAATTTGCAAAGCAGCGACGCGCGGCCTCCGCCAGCGACATGGTGCGCTCGCCGGCCTCCGGCTTAACATGCGGCAGCGTGTAGAGCCCTACGATAAACGAGATGACGCCAATGGGCAGGTTGATGAGGAAGATGCTCTCCCAGGGAAAGCTTGCCACCAGCATACCGCCGAGCACGGGACCACACATCATGCCGAGGGCCACGAAGGTCGCGAGAATACCCATGGCACGACCGCGCTCGCGCGCCGGAAACGATTCGGTGATGATACCCATGTTGTTAGCCATGGCCGCCGCGCAACCGACGCCCTGAACAATGCGTGCCAAAATAAGAACTTCGAGCGAGGCCGAAAGGCCGCACAGCAGCGAACCGACCGAAAAGACGATGACGCCCAGCTGGAACACATTCACCTTGCCGCGCACGTCACCCAGACGTCCAAACGGCAACATAGCCACGCATGTCGCAAGCAGATACACCGAACTCACCAGCTGAATGCGATCGAGACCCACGCCCAGCTCCTTTTGCATCACGGGCAGCGCCACGGTCACGACGGTCGAATCCAGACACACCATAAACGTCATGATGAGCACGGTAAACAGAATCGCCCATTTATTCTTGCCATGGGTGTCGCCCTCTAGGGCAATATGCTCGCGGCGCAGCTGCTCTGCAGTTTTGTCCATATCCATCCTTTCGAGTAGCCCAACGCAAAAACGGGGCCCCGATCGCCTGCGAACAGTCGCGATCGGGGTCCCGCCTACGGAATCGGAACTAAAGGTCGCCGAAGCTTTCTGCCAGCATCGGCACCTTGTAGGAAGCTAGCCTAGCACTGCTCGAGTGCCTGCTCAAGGTCGGCAATCAGATCGGCCGTGTCCTCGAGACCGCACGACAGGCGCACCATGTCGGCGGAGATGCCACAGGCGATGAGCTCTTCATCGTTCATCTGGCGATGCGTGGCGTTAGCAGGATGCAGGCAGCACGTGCGGGCGTCGGCCACGTGCGTGGCGATCTGGGCGAGCTTGAGGCTCTTCATAAAGGTCTCGGCCGCCGCACGACCACCGTTAAAGCCAAAGCTCACAACGCCGCAGGTACCGTTGGGCATGTACTTCTGAGCGATGTCATAGTACTTATCGCCCTCCAGGCCCGGATAGCTCACGAAGCGCACCTTGGGATGGCTCTGCAGGAACTTGGCAACGGCCAGGCCGTTCTCACAATGACGCGGCATGCGCACGTGCAGGCTCTCGAGCGAGCTGTTCAGGAAGAATGCCGCCTGCGGGTTCTGCATGGGGCCGAGGTCGCGCATAAGCTGCGCAGTGGCCTTGGTAATAAAGGCGCCCTCGCGACCGAACTTCTCGGCATAGGTCACGCCGTGGTAGCTCTCGTCAGGCGTGGTGAGACCCGGGAACTTGTCCGCATGGGCCATCCAGTCAAACTGACCGTGGTCGACGATCACGCCGCCCAGGTAGGCAGCATGTCCATCCATGTACTTGGTGGTGGAGTGCGTAACGATGTCGGCGCCCCACTCAAAGGGACGGCACATCACGGGCGTCGGGAAGGTGTTGTCGACCATCAGCGGCACGCCGTGGTCATGCGCGGCCTTGGCAAAGCGCTCAATATCGAGCACGGCGAGGGCGGGATTGGCGATGGTCTCGCCAAAGACGAGCTTGGTGTTGGGCTGGAAGGCTGCCTCGAGCTCCTCATCGGTGCAGTCGGGGGCAACGAACGTGCAGGTCAGCCCCATACGGCCCATCGTGTGGGCGAGCAGGTTGTAGGTACCGCCGTAGATGGCAGAGCTTGCGACCACGTGATCGCCGGCACCGGCCACGTTAAAGATCGCGAGGAAGTTCGCAGCCATGCCCGAGCTCGTGAGCATCGCGGCGGTGCCGCCCTCCATCTCGCAGATCTTGGCGGCAACCAAATCGCACGTGGGGTTCTGCAGACGGCTGTAGAAATAGCCCGACTCCTCCAGGTCAAACAGCTTGCCCATGTGCTCGGACGTGTCGTACTTCCACGTGGTGGACTGGTAGATGGGCACCTGGCGCGGCTCCGCATCTCCCGGGTGATACCCGCCCTGAACACACGTCGTACCGATGGTCTGCTCGCTCATATCCAACTCCCTTACTTGGGTTTTATTTTTATTCGGTTCACGATACCGCTACCCTGCACCCCTCTCAACCCATCCCCAAGGTAGGTTATAGGACAAATTGATCCGTGGCATTTATCTCAAGCCTTGGGCATTTGCTCGATAGATAAAAATGAGGCATCCATGAAGCTCTCGATGATTACACGCACCGTCACGGGTACCATAGGCGGGTACACCATGACCAAGGAGACAACGATGAAGCAAATCGATACGGCCCAGCTCGACATCACCGCCTGTCAGGCTCAGGCTGCCGAATACCACGCCCGTGGCTTTAACTGCGCCCAGGCCGTCGCCTGCACGCTCGCGCCCGCCGTCGGGCTCGATCCCCAGGTCGCCTTTACCCTCACCGAGGGCTTTGGCGCCGGCATGGGCGGCATGACCGAAACCTGCGGCGCAATCTCGGGCGCTGTGGCCATCATGGGCTTTGTAATGAGCGACGGCATGGAAAACCCCAAGACCAAGGGCCAGACCTACAAGCTGTCGCGCGAAATCGCCAAGCGTTTTGGCGAGAAGAACACGACGACCGTCTGTGGCACGCTCAAGGGCGTCGGATCGGATAAGGGTCCGCTCCGCAGCTGCCCCGGCTGCATCGACGATGCCGTCGAGATCGCCTGCGATATGTTGAAGCAACTCGCCGAGTAAACGGCAGCAACAGAAAACGACGGCCGGCGCGCTTGGGATCCATCCAAAAGCGCGCCGGCCGTCGCCGTTAGAACTCGGCAAATTCGGGAGCGCCAACCTCAATCTCCTCGCGCCCCGCCATAAGCTCGCGCATCTTAGCGCAAAACGGCTCCTGCTCCCCCGCCTTAAACACCAAGTGAAGTGTCACGGTATCCGCGTAATCGGTATCCGAAACCTTGGCACCCGAATCCTGGGCCAAGCGAAGCACCTGCTCATACTGTGGATAGGCCACATGCACATCAACCGGCACGACGCTCGTCATCTCGACGATCTGCCCAGCCTCCCGAGCAGCTGCCACCGCCGCCTGCGTCGCCGCGGTATAGGCGCGCACCAAGCCACCAGGCCCCAACAGCGTGCCACCAAAATAGCGCGTCACTACGCAGCAAACATTTTTGAGCCCCGCGCCGCGCAGCACCTCAAGCGTCGGCATACCGCTCGTGCGGCTCGGCTCACCGTCATCGCTCTGGCGTTCACGTCCATCCACCAAAATCCACGCGGGAACATTGTGTCGAGCGTCGTAATGACGCTTGCGAACCATCTCGATAAAGGCATTCGCCTCATCCTCGGACTCAATATGGACCAGCTGGGCAATAAACCGGCTCTTGCGGTCCACAAACTCGCCCGAAGCCTCAATATTCGATTGCAGAGTAAAATATCTGTCCAACAAAGCCCCTCAACAACAAGCAAAGCAACAAACAGCCTCAATAATACGGCAAAGACAGCACCGTTGACCTCGCCAACAAGAACGGAAACGCCCATGATGCCGTCACCAACAGCGAGAACCCGTCAGCGCGAGCAAGGTGCCTTAAAAGTCGAGATTGCAACAAAAATGAGGCTGTCGATGATCAGGCAAAGACAGCGAGACGGCGTCAGCTGAGTCGATTTGGCCCGAAAGAGGAGGGAGCACGCC
>CABUZE010000102.1 GCA_902495955.1 uncultured Collinsella sp.
AATCGACGCCGTCAGCCTTCATTTCGGCCATCGCGCGGTCGCGCGCGGCGCGCTCCTGTGCGCGCAATACCTGCTTGGGGTCCTCGAGCGTTGCCTCGACCATCGAGATCAGATCCATGGTATAGGTCTCACTCTCGGGATCGAGCAGCTCCAATGCGGCAAGTAAGAACGGCGAGAGCGGCTGATCGAGCGCGAAGTCCTCGGGCAGATCGACCGTCAGTGCATAGTCGATGTCTGGTGCGGCGTCAGTCGGGGCCTCGGGTGCGGGCGGCACCTCGGTGCGCACGACGACGCCGGAATCGATGAGCGTGGCAAAGATTTCGTCGGCGCGAACCTCGAGCTTGGCCTTTTCCTCGGGAGTCTGCAGGCTCGTCTCGATGAGGTCGTGTACGCGGGCTCGGGCATCGCCGCCTTGCTCGACCACACTAATCACCATGGAGTGCGTGATGCGCAGGCGCGGCTTGAGCGTCTCGGGCTGCGTCTCGATCAGGCGCTCAAAGGTCTGCTTGTTCCAGGTGACAAAGCCCTCGGGGGCCTTTTTCTTTTTAATCTTACGGAGTTTTTTGGGGTCGTCGCCCGCCTTGGCCATGAGCTTGGCATTCTCGATCTCGTGCTCGGGTGCCTCGGCAATCACCATGCCCTCGGTATCGAAGCCCGAGCGGCCGGCGCGACCGGCAATCTGATGGAACTCGCGGGCGCGCAGGCGACGCATTTTGTAGCCGTCGAACTTGGTGAGCGCGGTGAGGACCACGGTGTGGATGGGCACGTTGATGCCGACACCGAGCGTGTCGGTGCCGCAGATGACGGGCAGCAACCCCTGCTGCGCCAGGCGTTCAACCAGCAAGCGATAGCGCGGCAGCATACCGGCGTGGTGCACACCGACGCCGCAGCCAAGCAGGCGCTTGAGAATCTTGCCAAAAGCCGTCGAGAAACTCGTGCCTTTGGCAGCTTCCTTAATGGCCTCGCGCTGCTCCTTGCTGGCGATGCCAAAATTGGCGAGGGATTGCGCCGTCGCAAGGGCGGCATCCTGGCTAAAGTGCACGATATAGAGCGGGGCCTCGCCGCGGCGCATGGCGAGCTCGACCGTGCCCTCGAGCGAGGTCGTCACATAGTCGTAGCTCAGCGGCACGGGACGCGGGGCATCGACAACCAAGTCGCAAGCAGCGCCGGTGTGCTCCTCGAGAGAGGCGGCGATGGCAGTGACATCGCCGAGCGTGGCGCTCATGAGCATAAACTGCGTGTGGGGCAGGGTGAGCAGCGGCACCTGCCAAGCCCAACCGCGATCGGGGTCGGCAAAGTAGTGGAACTCATCCATGGCGACGCAGCCAACATCGGCATCTTCGCCCTCGCGCAGTGCATCGTTGGCAAGGATCTCTGCCGTGCAGCAGATGACGGGCGCTTTGGTGTTGATATGCGTATCGCCGGTGATCATACCGACGTTATCGCGGCCGAGTACCTGTACCAGGTCGAAGAACTTTTCGCTGACCAGGGCCTTGATAGGGGCCGTGTAATAGCAACGTTTGCACTGCGCCATGCCCATAAAGAGCATGCCCAGCGCGACGAGCGATTTGCCCGATCCGGTCGGTGTGCCCAAAATGACGTGATCGCCGGCGGCCAGGTCCATGAGGGCCTCTTCTTGGTGATCCCACAGCTCAATGCCACGCTCGCTCGTCCATTCAAAGAAGCGTTCGAAGGCCTGATCGGGCGTGAGCCACGGTTCGGGCTCACTGCCGTCCTCGGGCTCCCACCAGGTGGGGGAGAGCGCGCCGAGCGAGCCGAACTCGGCTTCGGTTCCCGTGCCGCCCGAGAATGAGCTGGCGGCCCCGGCGCCGGAGACGCTGCCGGCGGCGGTATCTGTCGTGGTCTGTGCCATGTGTTTGCTTTCTCTCGCGATTGTCCGCCAACTATTATGGCGTAGCGTCGGCGCGAGGTGCCAGCGCGCGAGAAAATGCAGGAAATGGGCGTTCTGTCCGGCCGTTTGGTGCGGTTGCCAGCTAAGTGAGTAGACTTTTTGCGATGTCGCGAGCACATGGCTTTTGCGCAAGGGCTCTATCTGCGGCTTTAGTTTTCGTTACGCGGGTTGTGCTTGGCTATTGCAAAAAAGTCTACTCACTTAGGCTTGAGGGTCGTTCGTCGGCGCCTATTCGCGCTTGTTTGCCGACGCCGCGACCATCAGAAGCCCCTAGGACTCTTACGGCAGGCGCTTCTTGCCTTTGCGGGCGCGGTTTCTAAAGTTCTCGACGGCCTCTTCCATGCCCAGAGGTACATAGGTGAGCGCATCGAGGTTTTCGGGCAGGTAGCAGGCAAGGCTTTGCTCCTGCGCGTGGCCCGCCGCAAGCTGTTCATCGCTAGGCTGCGCGCCGGGTGTGGCGCAAATGCCATAGACGACGGCACCCATCTCGCGCGTGCGGTGTTCATATTCGGTCTCGGGATGCTCGGGATGGTCGCGGCGGACGTCGTCACTTACCCAAAGCGTGTCGTAGCCGGCCGCGGCAAACTGCCCCAGGGCGTAGTCGCGCAGAGGCTTGCTGTCGGTTCGCAGTGTGACGGTGGCGCCGACTGCAAAGAGCGGGCGGTAGAGCATCAGATGGTCGACATGGACGAGTCGTTTTTTGGCGTACTTGGCCTTGGGCTGCGGCGTGGGAAAGTTGATGGTGATGGCATCGAGCTCGCCTGCGGCAAATAGCTGCGGCAGCGATGCGGCGCCTCGGGGCAGGACGAGTGCGTTGGGCAACTCCTGCTCACAGATCTTCTGAGCGGCATAGGCAATGCAGATGGGCTCCTGATCCATGCCGATGAAGAGCGTTTCGGGCTCACGGCGAGCGCGCTCAACTAGATAGGTGCCTTTGCCGCAGCCTAGATCCAGGTGCAGGCGGGCGAAGGGCTTACCGCCAGCTGGCGCGCAAGCCTCGCGCCAATCTTCGGCATAGGCCTCGGGGTTCGTCTCAATCGCATCGGCGTAGCGCTCCAGGCGCTCCTCGAGCACAAAGTTCTTAGGCGTGCGAACGTGGACGGCTCCCATGAGGCTCCTTGGTCATAAGTATGGAACGCATGGCTGCGCGTTCCGACGATGGGTTGAATAAGGGCGGGCATAGTTTGCCCGAAGGATGCGGTGCGGCTCGACGGCGAGTCGTCGGTGCCTACAGGCGCTTGAGGATCACGTAGCGGTTGAGCTCGCCGCTGCGACCGTCGGCGTGGAAACGCTCAAGTTCGCGCACGGGGACCTCGCCGCTCTTGTAGAACGTACGGACGCCGCGCACCAGGTCGGTGATCTGCTGATCGTCAAAGTGATGGCAATAGCGGTAGGCGTGGCGGTCGTTTTGCCAGCCAATGAGGTGGTCGCCGGCTTCAAACTGCGCGGAATCGTAACCCTCAAACGGCGGGGTGAGCTCGGCGCGGGCTTCGGCTCGAACGGCCTTGCGCGCCATGCGCTCCTCGTTCATAAACTCCCAAAAGCTGATGGCGATGATGCCGCCCGGGCGCGTCTGGCGCACCAAGGCGTCGAGCACGCGTACGCGGTACTCGCACGACGGCACGTGGTGCATAAAGCCAAAGCAGACCGAGATGTCGGCGAGCGGGGCGTCGAAAAGCACGTCGGGTGTTTCGGCGGGGTTGAGCTTCATGAGGGCGTCGAGCACGTCGAGTTCCTGGAAGTGCAGGTTGGGAATGCGCAGCGCGTGGCCATGCGCATCGATGGCCAGGTCTTGGCACGAGTCGACACCATAGAACTCAAACGGACAGCTGGCATCTGCCGAGGGGTTTGCGCCGTCGACGCCCTTGGCGGCAAGTGCGCCGCCGGCGGCAAAGTTCTCGAATCGCATATTGCCGCAGGCAAGATCGAAGACGCGGACGGGATGCTCGATCGTGGCGGCGTTGAGCTGCCCGAGCGCGATGTCCATGGTGCGCACCCAGCCGGGCCACGGGGCCTGGCGCGTATCGGAAAAGGAAGCGGAGTGCTCGCGATAGAACGTATTGTTGAGCTGGATGAGCGATGAGGCGAAATCGCGGTTCACGGCGTGGAACTCCCTCCGTTGGCGGTGCGGAATAAACAGTACGACCATACTACCGTTAACGCCGCAACGGGGACAACCGAGCCGTGGGTCATTGCTTTGTTTGGACACATTTCCGCAGCTCATATGTGCCCGCAACCGCCGGTTGTCAAAAATCTCACTAGAATAGGTGGCATGCTTTTGGCGGTGGCGGATAGATTTTTAACTGTGCAAGGCGCCTTAAGAACAAAAACGGTCCGGCGGCACGGCTGGCATCACATAGGAGGAACCATGAATGTA
>CABUZE010000103.1 GCA_902495955.1 uncultured Collinsella sp.
GTTGATGGAGCGCACGGTCGAGAGGTCGGTGTTGACGCAGAGCATACCGACAATCTCGTCATTCTCGCGGATAAAGTACGTCGCCGACTCCAACGTCTTGCCACCGGCACCGCGCCCCTCGTAGCCCGTAATAAACGGCAGGTCACGATACTTGGCGTCGTGCATGATCTTGAGTGCCAGGTCGGTGGCGGGACCGCCGACCTGGCGGCCGCTTACGATGCCGTTGCGGATATCGACGATGGCGTGGTCGGGATCCGAGAAATCGTGCAGGACGATCTCGCTGTTCTTACCGAGTACCTGCTCCAGGAAATCGACCATCGGCAAAAAGCGACGTACGGTCTCGTTCACGGGCAACTCCTTTGGGTTCTATCGAAGTGTTCATAACAATTTTTTATCATGGTAACACGCTGCTCATCATCTCGTATATCCGCAGGTACATTGCGTAATACAGACGAACGGTAGGAATTTGGCGGTAAACGGTCGACCAAAAGAATAGTTAGATGTTATTTTGACTAGACACTTTCCTGACCTGCGGAAATGCGTTATCTCAGCTGAAGAATAGTCTGATAACAAAAAATTATTATTGAGAATGAGAGTCATCTTTAATACGATATGCAACGAAGGCACAACCTCAACCCCGCACTGCGTCACAATAGAGCGTTAGATGCGAAAACAACTATTTCGAGGATTGGTGGTCAAATGACCCAGGAGACGGTTACGAACGGCACTGAAGCCCTGTTCGCTCGCGAAGGCATGCCTCCCGTTAAGGAAATGATCCCGTGTGCCCTTCAGCACGTACTGGCATCGTTTGCCGGCATCATTACCCCGGCGGTCATCATGGCCGGCGTCTACGGCTTTAATAGCCAGCAGAGCACCGACATCATTCAGGTTGCACTCATTCTTTCGGCAATCGACACGGCCCTTCAGGCCTTCGCTCCCTTCCGTCGCATTGGCGGCGGCCTGCCCATCGTCATGGGCGTTTCGTTCGCGTTCCTGCCGGCCCTGCAGGCCATGGGCGCCTCGGGCTTTAGTTTTGGCGCGCTGCTGGGCGGCGAGATCGTCGGCGGCGCCGTTGCGGTCCTCTTTGGTCTGGCCTACAGCAAGATCAAGTGGCTGTTCCCGCCCGTCGTGACCGGTACGGTCATCTTCTCCATTGGCGTCTCTCTCTATCCCACGGCCGTCAAGTACATGGCCGGCGGTATGGGTACGCCGCTGTGGGGCACCCCGCAGGCATGGTGCGTCGCCCTGATCACCTTCGCTGTGGTCTTTGCGCTCGCCAACTTTGGCAAGGGCACGCTCAAGCTGGGATCCGTGTTCTTTGGCATGATCGTTGGCATGATCGTCTCCATCCCCTTTGGCATGATCGACTTCTCCAGCGTCGCCACCGCTCAGGTCTTCGCCCTTCCCAAGCTCATGCCCTACGCGCTCGAGTTTGATCCCGAGGTCTGCATTACCCTCGCCGTCGTGTTCCCCATGGTCGCCATCCAGGTTATCGGCGACGTCTCCGCTGCCTGCCTGGGCTCCATCGACCGTATGCCCACCGAGCGCGAGCTCTCCGGCGCTATTGTGTCCCAGGGCCTCACCTCTATGGTCGGCGGCCTGCTGGGCGGTCTTCCCACCAGCGCCCTTGGCCAGAACGTGGGCATCATCTGCTCCAACAAGGTCGTCAACAAGTGGGTCTTTGTGATCATCGCGGCCGTCTTTGCCATCGCCGGCCTGTTCCCGCAGCTCTCTGCCGTCCTTTCCGCCATCCCGCAGCCCGTCATCGGCGGCGCGACCGTCGGCGTCTTTGGCACCATCACCATGAACGGTGTGCGCATGTTCACCCGCGAGGGCCTCACGCAGCGCACCACCACCATCGTCGGCACCTCTGTTGTCTTTGGCCTGGGTATCTGGATGGCCAGCGGTTGCCTTGCCGGCGAGGGCATGCCCACCTGGGTGTCCACCGTCATCGGCTCCAACGCCGTGACCCCCACTGCCATCATGGCCATCGTGCTCAACCTGATCCTTCCGCAGACGCCGGTCGTGGCTCAGCACATCGATGCCGCCAAGGATGCCGCTGTGGATCTGGTCCTGCCCGAGAGCAAGAAGTAACCAATTCGGTGCTATTCGCCGGCGGACGCATCGCCTCGTCCGCCGGCGCCATGCGGCGCCAAGCCGCACTTCAAAGGGCTTGTCCCTTTGGTGAAGCGTTGACGGGAGAGGGCCCGTTTCCGGTGTAGGCCGGCGCTTCGCACTTCCGCCATGTCAGAGGTGTCAAACCCCGCCTCTGATGTTGAAGGGAGCATTTATGCTTCTGGTCGCTAACGGTTCCGTCTTTACTCGCAACGCTCAGACTCCGTTCATTCCCAACGGTGCGGTCGCTATTGACGGAGATACGATCGTCGAAGTGGGCCCCGAGCGCGAGCTCAAGGCCAAGTACCCGAATGCCGAGTACGTCGACGCCCAGGGCAACCTCATCATGCCCGGACTTATCAACTGCCACACCCACATCTACTCGGGTCTGGACCGCGGCCTTGCCATCAAGGGCTGCAACCCCACCAACTTCCTGGAGAATCTTGAGCAGCAGTGGTGGAAGATTGACGACAACCTGACGCTCGACGGCACCAAAGCCAGCGCCTATGCCACGATTTTGGACTCCATCCGCGATGGCGTCACCACGATCTTCGATCACCACGCGAGCTTCTGCGAGATCCCGGGCAGCCTCTTTACCATTAAGGACGCCGCTCAGGAGCTGGGCATGCGTTCGTGCCTGTGCTACGAGGTTTCCGACCGCCGTGGTCAGGAAAAGTGCGACCAGGCTATTGCCGAGAACGCCGAATTTGCCCAGTGGGCCGCCAAGGAGCGTCGCGATAACGATAACCACATGATCGCCGCCATGTTTGGCGGACATGCCACCTTTACGCTTTCGGACGAGACCATGGACAAGATGGCCGAGGCCAACAACGGCCTGACCGGCTTCCACATCCACGTGTGCGAGGGCATGAACGACGTGTGGGACTCCCGCCTCAACCGCGGCGGCATCAGCCCCGTCGAGCGCCTGCTGCAGCACGACCTGCTCGGTCCCGACACCATGCTCGGCCACTGCATCCACGTGACGCCCGCCGAGATGGATATCGTCAAGGAGTCCGGCACCTGGCTGGTTAACAACCCCGAATCCAATATGGGCAACGCCGTGGGCTGCGCCCCCGTGCTCGAGTTCTTCCGCCGCGGCATCCCCGTGTGCATGGGCACCGACGCCTACACCCACGATATGCTCGAGAGCCTCAAGGTCTTCCTGATCATTCAGCGCCACAACGCCGCCATGCCCAACGTGGGCTGGTGCGAGGCCATGACCATGCTGTTCGAGAACAACGCCAAGATGGCGAGCAAGTACTTCGATCGCAAGCTCGGTGTGCTCGAGGCCGGCGCTGCCGCCGACGTTATCGTTATGGACTACAAGCCCTTTACGCCGCTGAGCGAGGAGAACATCGACGGCCACATGCTCTTTGGCATGATGGGCAAAAACTGCCGCACCACCATCATCAACGGCCGCGTCCTGTACAAGGATCGCGAGGTCGTTGGCATTGATGAGGACAAGATCAACGCGTGGACCATGGCTGAGTCCAAGAAGCTTTGGAGCACGCTCAACGATCGCGCCTACTAATTACAAGTAGATTCACGCGCGCCGGATGTTTCGCCGCATCCGATGCGCGCATAGGCGGCCTCCGCGGGGTCGCCGGCGCTGTGCTAGCGCTATACCGTATTTGCGCCCGTCGCGCGGTCTCGCCGGGCGTTACAGAGAGGAGCTCATTATGAGCGACATCATGAGGCCGATCCCGTTTTCGCAGCTGATGAACTGGATCATCGAGGAGCACAAGTCACAGGACGCCATCTTTGGCGTGCGTAAGATGGTCACGACCAACCAGGAGGGCGCGCTTCCCATTTTTGACGAGCGCATCGAGACTCCGTTTGGCCCGGCCGCCGGCCCCAACACGCAGCTTGCCCAGAACATCGTGGCATCCTACGTGGCCGGTTCCCGCTTCTTTGAGCTCAAGACCGTTCAGGTTATGGACGGCGAGGAGCTCTCCAAGTGTGTGAACAAGCCCTGCATTGTGGCGCAGGACGAGTGCTACAACTGCGAGTGGTCGACCGAGCTCGAGGTTCCGCAGGCCTTTGCCGAGTACGTGAAGGCATGGTTTGCCTGCCACCTGATCGCTCGCGAGTACGGCCTGGGCAGCCCGGACGGCTTTGTCTTTAACATGTCCGTGGGCTATGACCTGGAGGGCATCAAGAGCCCTAAGGTCGA
>CABUZE010000104.1 GCA_902495955.1 uncultured Collinsella sp.
CAAGGACGTGTTCCAGGCCTGCCGCGAGGGTGACAAGCTCGCGCTGGCAGCTGCCGATACCATGGCCGACTATCTCGGCCGTGCCCTGGCGCTTATTGCCAACGTGGTTGACCCCGAGATGTTCCTGATCGGTGGCGGCGCGTCCGCTTCGGCCGATGTCTACCTCGACAAGGTCCGCGAGCACTTCCAGCGCTACGCGCTTTCCGCCTCACGCGAGACGCCCATTAAGGTCGCTTCGCTCGGCAACGATGCCGGCATCATCGGTGCCGCCTACGTAGCCCTGCGCGCCGCCGGTAAATAAGTTCGCTCGTTGGCGCAAAGGGGACAGGATGCTTTGCGCCAAGGTTTAGCGCGGCAAACTGAATATGGCTCCTCGGCAGGAGTCGCATGGAGCTCGGGCCGTTGTCGCCCGGGCTTTTTGCAGACGCATGGATCGTTTGACGCCCTAATTTTTATGGAATCGCCCAGGCCTAATCAGTCGCCTGGTGCTAAATGAAAAAGATGGTACTGGTAAAAACAGGCTATGAGCTGAGGAGGGCAGACGATGAAAAGCAGGCGATTCGAGGTCCTTGCGACCACTGTCGCAGCCGTTCTTATTGTCGCTCTGGCATTCGCCTACCACGGTTTTATGGCTCAGAAAATCTATGATGAGAACACCGAGAATCTAATCTCGACCTATGAGCAGATGGACAAAACTTTTGAGCTGTTTGCGCAGCGCAACTGGAATGTTATGGCTGATTGGGATGCACTACTGGCGGCGGCGACCGAAGACGGCCATATCGAGGACGTCTGGATCCGGGCACGGAGCCAGAAGGACTCCTGGGGGTATCGCGATGTCTATCTCTTCAACCAGAATGATGACTTTATCACCGACGGCGGACGCTCGGGCAAGGCCGGCAGCATCGATGGCGTATTTCAGAAGATGTACGAAAAGGGCACGCCTTGGATTTGGAGTTATATCGCCTCGGACGGGATGCGACGAATCGTCTTTTCTCTGCCGTTAAGTCAGCCCTTTACCTTTGGGGGTGTGACGTATACCGGTCTCGCCGTGAGTTATGACAACGATACGGTCATGGATATGGTCGCGGGCGATGTATACCGCGGCAAGAGCGATTGCTATGTGGTCCACCAATCGGGTGATGTGGTGTTTTCGCTGCAACCAAAAAGCGAGATCAAACCATTTGTCTCAAACATTATGGCCTATCTGGGCGAACATGCTTCTTTTTCGCGAGGGAGTTTCGACGAAATCCAACGGCAGGTCGGCCACAGTAAGGGGGGTAGCGCCTTTTGCACACTTAACGGGCGCGGGTACTATCTGGTCTATCAGCCGGCGAGAATTGGCGACTGGTCAATCGTCGGCCTGGTGCGTTCCGATGTCGTGGATTCGGGCATGAATGGGGTCCAGCTCATCAGCACAGTTGCCATTGGAGTGGCCGGCGTGATTATCACGGCGCTGTTGGTAATGATAGCCGTCAAACGCGAGCGCGCAGATGCGAGGCTTAAAGATGAGGAACGGCAGGCGGTCGAGCGGCAGCGGCGAGCTATTAGCCGGCTGTTGAGCGGCATGGGGCGCATCGTCGATCGTTTTGTCGTGGTCGATCTTGTCGACGGTACTTACGAATACCGCGAGAATCAGAAACGAGAGCCGCAGTATGCCCTAAAGGGTGATTATGCAGACCTGCTGAAGGAGGTTTCTGCCCGCTACGTTGTCTTCTCCGAGACCGAGGATACCGAACTCGCAAATCTGCTTGCGCCCGAGCGACTGCGCAAGATGGTAGGGACGAGCAATAACATTATCAATATTGAGTACTGCGCGCGAAGCGGAAACGCCTACAAGGATCTCAGCGTCGTTCCGATAGAATGGGGGCCCGACGGCATGGTCACGCGTCTTTTGGCCATATCTCAAGACATTGGCCAAAGGGTAGAGCTCGAGACCATGGCGAACACTGATGGACTTACGGGCCTGTTCAACGAGCGGTACTTTAGCAGCGTTTTGCATAGGTACGAGATGCAGGCCAAGCCATTCACTTTGTTCTATCTTGACCTCGACCGCTTTAAGCCCGTCAACGATACGTATGGGCATGACATGGGCGATAAGCTGCTCAAGGCGGTGGCGGGTCGATTGCGCGACTGTGTACGCCAAACCGATTTTGCCTTTAGGATTGGCGGCGATGAGTTTGCACTGGTCATGAACGGCAACATGGATGACGCCCTGTGTCACATGATGATTGACCGAATTGACCGGACAGTGCGGCTTCCTTTCGGTATCGACGGCGTTACGATTGAGGTTGGCGCGAGTTGCGGTTGGGCGGTTTATCCGGACGATGGCGGCTCGGGAGAGGTGCGTATCCTCGCCGACCAGCGCATGTACGAGTGCAAGGAGCGCAACCACGCCGAGCGATAGACGTTGGCGGCCGCGGCCGTGCCGCGTGCTACCATAGAGACGTATGAGTACACACACGCATATGGAGGAAACCCATGGCAAACGTTCTTGTCTTTGGTCACCAGAACCCCGATAACGACGCCATCATGAGCGTCGTCGTCCTGTCCCAGCTGCTCAACCAGGTTGAGTATGCCGGCAACACCTACGAGGCCTGCGCCCTTGGTCAGCTTCCGGCCGAGTCCGCCAAGCTGCTCGCCGACGCCGGCATCGCCGAGCCTCGCGTAATCGAGTCCGTCGAGGCCGGTCAGCTCGTCGTCCTCACCGACCACAACGAGTCCGCCCAGTCCGTCGCCGGCCTTAAGGACGCCACGGTCTTTGGTGTTGTCGACCATCACCGCATCGGCGACTTCGAGACCGCCGGCCCGCTGCACTACATCTGCCTGCCCTGGGGCTCCAGCTGCACCATCGTCACCAAGCTCGCCGGCGTGCTCGGCGTTGAGCTTTCCGACGTCCAGGCCAAGCTGCTGCTCTCGGCCATGATGACCGACACGCTCATGCTCAAGAGCCCCACCACCACTGATGTCGACCGCGCCGTCGCCGCCAAGCTCGGCGAGCAGGTGGGCGTCGACCCGGTCAAGTTTGGCATGGAGGTCTTCCTCACCCGTCCGTCCGGCTCCTTCACCGCAGCCGAGATGGTCGGCAACGACATCAAGATGTTCGAGCCCGCCGGCAAGAAGCTGCTCATCGGCCAGTACGAGACTGTCGACAAGACCCGCGCACTCGGCATGATCGACGAGATTCGCGAGGCCATGCGCGCCTACGCCGCCGAGAAGGGTGCTGACGGCATTGTCCTGTGCATCACCGACATCATGGAGGAAGGTTCGCAGGTCCTGCTCGAGGGCGAGACCGAGGCCGCTCAGAAGGGCCTGGGCATTGCCGACGAGCACGACGGCGTCTGGATGCCGGGCGTCCTCTCCCGTAAGAAGCAGGTCGCTGCCCCCATCATGGCCGCCTGCTAGGCTCTTTTGACCTAACACCGACGACCGGATCGCGGACGCCCCGCGCTCCGGTCGTTTTTTGTGCACGGGGCCGTGTTGTCTATTGGACAGGCGTGCCCGTGCCGTTGAGCAAATAATGTTCAACCTATGGTTCCGCTTTTCGGCCGCGCTTGTGCGCTTGTCGCGCAGGGTAGGCTAGATGCAAGCGTAATACGTTGGAGCGCGGCGCCGCCACTTGGGCGGGCCGTGCTTTTTTAAGACGGGATCCATCCCGTGAAAGGAGCCGCCCATGGCAGCAACTGAGCAGCTGTTCAACGTCCGTGAGCGCAAGCGCTTTGAACGCCACGACATTTGGGAGCGCATCGCCGAGAACGGCACGATTTCCGCCGCCGTCATGGTCTTCGCCGCCATCGCCGCCGTCATTTGCGCCAATACCGATGCCTACGAGGCCATCCATCACTTTTTGGAGACCCCGCTGTATGTGGGTCTGGGCAACCTTACGGCCGGTCTCACCGTTGAGCTTTTCGTCAACGACTTCCTCATGGCGATTTTCTTTTTGTTGGTGGGCATTGAGCTTAAGTACGAGATGACGGTCGGCGAGCTCAAGAATCCGCGTCAGGCCATGCTTCCCATGCTGGCGGCCGTGGGCGGCGTCGTCGTTCCTGCCTGCATCTACCTGATCTTTAACCATGCCGGCGCCCGCAACGGTTGGGCCATCCCCATGGCAACCGATATTGCCTTTGCGCTGGGCGTGCTGTCGCTTTTGGGCAACCGCGTGCCCAACGGCGTGCGCGTGTTCTTCTCGACGCTCGCCATCGCCGACGACCTCATCTCCATCGCCGCCATCGCCATCTTCTACG
>CABUZE010000105.1 GCA_902495955.1 uncultured Collinsella sp.
CATTATGCCGCACGCCGCCATCGCCTCGGCCTTCGTCATGCCGCCGTCGACCACGGCCGAGGCGGCGGCGACCTTCTGCTCGTATGTGTACCTGGCCTGCTTGCCGTCCATGGATAGCAGCACCTCGCTTCCGAACGACCGGTATACGTAGAGCCATTGTCTCACGGTGTCGCGCGGGACCGACAGCGCCTTCGCCGCAGACTTGTAGCCGTGGCCTCGCTCGAAGAGCCCGATCGCCGCCTTCCTGGCCTCGATGTCGTGCTTCACCCTCAAGTCGACACGCATAAAAAGTGGAGTGGGTATGATGAATTGGACACCTAGTTAAGAGCGAAAGGTGTTCAAGATGACCCAAAGAAGAAAGCGATACGACAGGCAGTTCAAGGTCTCGGCGGCAAAGGTGGTCCTGTCCGGGGAAATGACGGTCAAAGGCCTATCGGAGGAACTCGGCATAAAGGATTCGACGCTGAGAAGATGGGCCCGCGAATACGAGGAGATGGGAGACGGCGCGTTCCCCGGAAACGGCTCCCCGAAGATCAACAGGGACCACGAGATCGTGAAGCTCGAGCGCGAGAACGAGATACTAAAAAATTTCCGGGCCTTCTTGAGTCAAGACCATGCGTGAGGTTCGAGTTCCTCAAAGAGCATAGGGGCGAGATCGGCCCCATCAAGAAGGCATGCGGGCTGATGAAAGTCTCGAAATCCGGTTTCTACGAGTATCTCGGCCGGAAGAAGTCCGACGCCCAGATAGAGCGGGAGGCGATCGAAGGTTTCGTCGTCGAGGCCTTCGAGCGGCACAAGGGCCGTTACGGCTACCGGCGCATCAACCGCGAACTGCGAAAAAGCGGCATCGTCGTGAGCGAGAAGCGCGTGCTCCGCATCATGCAGAAGCTCGGACTTGCCGGAAAGGGCGCGACCCGAAAACACCGCATCCAGAAGAAGGTCGAGCCGGGAGACCCTCGGTTGAACCTGGTAGAGCGCGCTTTCACCGTGGGCGAGCGCAACAGGCTTTGGGTGGGCGACATCACCTACATACCCACAAGAGAAGGGTGGCTCTATCTCGCAGCCGTGATAGACGCCTTCTCCCGCAAGGTCGTGGGCTGGTCAATGTCCGAGCGCATCACCGAGAAGGTCGCGATCGACGCGATGGAGCAGGCGGTCGGCAGGGAGGGTCCGCCAGATGACGGCAGCCTCGTCTTCCATGACGATCAGGGCGCGCAGTACACCTCCCGTTCCTTCCAGCGGTGTCTGGACTCGCATGGCATAGTCCAGTCGGTATCAAGGCCCGGCACGCCGCTGGACAACGCGGTGGCCGAGTCGTTCTTCAAGACGCTGAAAAGGGAATTGGTGAAAGAGAGGAGCTATGGGACGAGGGACGAGGCCAAGCAGGACATCTTCAAGTACATAGAGCTCTATTACAATAGGGTGCGCATGCATTCCACCCTGGGCTACATGTCTCCAGTGGAATACGAGCGGCAATACGCTTGAGGATCCTTAAAAGAAAGTCCAGTTTATCCTTCCCACTCCAAAAGCCTCCCATTTCTCATGTCCAAGAAATGGGAGGCAGTTCACTACCCGCGGCAGGGCTTTTTCTGTCCTCCTCCCCGCAACTCATTCCGAGATAGTCATTGGGGACGTTCTTAAACGACTAGTCATTGGGGACAGTCTTGGTGCGCTCCGTTCGTCCTCCCGTTCGATTTTTGCTCGGTGGGTATACTTCCTTTCGCATTAAACGCCGGACTGAGGAGGTATCCAAATGCCGGATAACGGGTCAATACAAAAAAGAGGCGCGCACGAGATGGCTCATGGGCGTCCTGTCCAGATAACCGAGCACACGACGGTAACCGAGCTGCAGCCCAGTCTGTCCGATGTCGTGTGCGCAAACAAAAAGCTGCAGATTGGCTTTATCGTTGCGCTCGTGGTGCTGGCGCTGCTGTCGGGCTTTGTGGCTCGTCCGCATTTCGCCGATACCAAAACTTGGGACTCCACCATCGAGGTCATCGACCAAAAGAAGGGTAACGTACTGGCACTCACGACCTCGTGCGTGGCGCTGTCTGCGGGCATTACCGCGCTGCCGGGTGATACGGGAACGCCGGTTGCCGAGCAGCTCGCGCAGCTTTCAGGAAACTTGGGTATCGTGCTTGCCGTGCTCTACCTCGAGAAATACCTGCTAACCATTTTGTGGTCGGTTGGCCTGGGCATCTTAATCCCGTTTGCGTTGGTGCTCTTTGCGGTGTCGCTCGGCATTCACGGGCGCTGGAGCACGAGCGCTGTCCTGCGCCGTGTGGCGACGCGCGTGCTGGTGGTTGCCGTGATCGGCATGGCGCTCGTGCCCGCGAGCGTATGGGTGTCGCAAAAGGTCGATGAAACGTATCGCGTAAGTATTGAGCAAGCTGAGCAAAAGGCTGCGGACGCGGCCGATGCGGCCGACACCACGGACAAGTCAGCCGAGACCAGCTCAAAATCGAACAAGAAAAAATCCGAGGCCACGGAGTCCAAAAACGTGCTCGAGCAGCTGACCGATGGGGCATCGAGCCTTGTTACGTCGGTGACCAGCGGCGCCAAGCAGATGACCGATGAGATCGTGCGGCAGGTGACCGATTTGATTGAAGGCGTCATCGTGATGATCGTGACCTCGTGCGTTATCCCGCTGCTGGTGCTCGTGGCGTTCCTATGGCTAGGACACGTGCTGCTGGGGATCGATATTTCCGGCCCCGCGAACTATCTGACGGGCCGCTTTCTGAGTGCTCCGTCCAAGCACGCCAAAAAGGGTGGGCAGTCCGAGTAGGCGGCAAAGCGATCTTTGGAAAACCAACCGTAAGAAGGGCGGCCGAGATGCGTTCTCGGCCGCCCTTTTTGTTTGTTGAATACGTGACAAGCCGGGCATTCCCTGAATCCAAACGGTCAGCAATCATCCGTGAACGGTATTTGTTCAAAAAAGAACAAAGATAAACAAATAGTTGTTGCAGTTACTGTTCGAATGTGTTCAAATAAACATGAACAGTGAAGAACCGCACATTCAGATGCCCGGACCTGAACGCGATTCAACACTTCCAAACAGAAACTACGCACCTGCGTATCTCTCAAGGAGGATGTCATGAGGGTTGTAATCGCTTCCGATGCCGACGGTATGTCGATGAAGGAGTCCATCAAGGAGATGCTCATCGCCGACGGTCACGAGGTCGTCGACTATTCCGAGACCCCTGCCGCGGACTTTGTCGATTCCGCGACCGCCGTTGCCAAGGACCTGCTGGAGCACAAGGATTCCCAGGGCTTCGCATTCGATAAGTACGGCGTCGGCTCCTATATGGCCGCCGTCAAGATCAAGGGCATGGTCGTTGCCAACATTTCCGACGAGCGTTCCGCCTACATGACCCGCGAGCACAACGGTTCGCGCATGGTCACCATGGGCCCGGGCGTTGTGGGCACCGAGGTCGCCAAGAAGATCGCCCGCGAGTTCCTGCGCGCCCAGTACGCCGGCGGCCGTCACCAGATCCGTGTCGACATGCTCAATAAGATGGCCTAACGAGAGCCACCGAGAACTCGAACTTCTACCTCAACTTGTGAATTCAGACGAAAGGACGTTCTGATGAAGAAGACCATCGCAATCGGTTGCGACCATATCGTTACGGACGAGAAGATCTATCTGGCCGACCGCCTGGAGCAGGCTGGCTACAAGGTGCTCGACTGCGGCACCTACAGCCACACCCGTACGCACTATCCCATCTACGGTAAGGCCGTGGGCGAGGCTGTTGCCAGCGGCAAGGCCGACTTTGGCGTGGCCCTGTGCGGCACCGGCATCGGCATCACCAACGCCGTCAACAAGGTTCCCGGCGCCCGCTGCGCCCTGGTCCGCGACATGACCTCTGCCCTGTATGCCCGTCGCGAGCTCAACGCCAACATCGTGGGCTTTGGCGGCAAGATCACCGGCGAGTTCCTGATGGCCGATATCATGCTTGCCTTCCTGTAGGAGCCCTTCGAGAAGACTCCCGAGCACGATGCCCTGATCGCCAAGATCGATGCCTGCAACAAGGCCGACGCCGAGGCTCAGGCTGACCCGCACTTCTTTGACGAGTTCCTCGAGAAGTGGGACCGCGGCGAGTATCACGACTAATTAGGTTCCGGCGTTCTGCCGAACGCCGGACCGGTCGACGCTGCGCGGCGCTAAGGCACCCCATATAGCCGCTCAAGCCGTCGCACGC
>CABUZE010000106.1 GCA_902495955.1 uncultured Collinsella sp.
AGGAATCTTCGAAGAGCTTGGTTTCTGTCGCGTTTCGGGGTTTGACGATACGCGTCGCATCGCGATGGCCGAAAACCCCGGCCGCGTGCAATTGAGCAGGTCAATTCGCTATTTGGAGGGCTTGCGCTCGCGCATGGAGTTTTCGGCTTTCCGGAGCTGGGCGCTCGATTCGTGCGCTTCTGATATGCTAGCCAAAGTTAACCGCCCGCTCGTCCCGCGGGCCTAGGGGAAGGGGACCTCGATGGATGCCGCAGCCCGTACCGCCCATGATTCCACCCTCCAGCCGTTTTCGGAGATGGAGCACTATAAGCATGCCGATGAGCTGCCGCCCGAGATTATGGCGGACAGCTACGACAAGCTGGAGCGTCTGTGCCTCAAATATATGAATGAGGACGACTTTTCTAAGGTTGAGCAGGCCTACTGCTTTGCTGCCGAGAAGCACTGCAACCAAAAGCGCCGCTCGGGTGAGATGTACATCAACCATCCCGTCGAGGTGGCCATCATTCTGGCCGATCTCAAGATGGACTGCGATGTGGTGTGCGCCGCGCTGCTGCACGATACCGTCGAGGATACCGAGACCTCGCTTGCCGATGTGTCCGGCCTGTTTGGCGATACGGTGGCCGAGCTCGTCGATGGCGTGACCAAGCTCACCAACATCGAAGTCGACAGCATGGACGAGAAGCAGGCGCTTACGCTGCGCAAGATGTTCCTCGCCATGTCTAAGGACATCCGCGTCATTATCGTTAAGCTTGCCGACCGCCTGCATAACATGCGTACGCTGGCGGCCCTGCGTGAGGACCGTCGCCTGTTTAAGGCTCGCGAGACCATGGACGTGTATGCGCCCCTGGCCGACCGTCTGGGCATGAGCTCCATTAAATGGGAGCTCGAGGACCTGTCCTTCTTCTACCTTGAGCCCGACGCCTACCAGCGCATCGCGCGCATGGTGGCTGAGTCGCGCGAGGTCCGTGAGCGCTATCTGGCCGAGACTATCAAGACGCTCACCGACGAGCTCAACCGCATTGGCTTGGAGGGCTTCCAGATCAATGGTCGCTCCAAGCACTATTGGTCCATCTACCAAAAGATGAAGCGCAAGGGCAAGGAATTCTCCGAGATCTACGACCTAGTGGCACTGCGCGTCATCACGCATTCGGTGCGCGATTGCTACTCCACGCTCGGCGCGGTGCATACGCTGTGGCACCCCATGCCCGGTCGCTTTAAAGACTATATCGCCATGCCCAAGGTCAATAACTACCAGTCGCTCCATACGACGGTTATCGGCCCCACGGCCCGCCCGCTCGAGATTCAGATTCGAACCTACGAGATGCATGAGCAGGCCGAGTACGGCATTGCCGCCCACTGGCTGTATAAGAAGTCGGGCGGATCGTCTGCGTCTAAGACCAATGATGCCCAGCGTCTGGACGACCAGATTAACTGGCTCAAACATTCGCTCGATTGGGCAGCTTCTGACGAGATTACGGACGCCAAGGAATACCTGCACTCGCTGAAGGTCGACTTGTTTGACCAGGAGATTTTTGTCTTTACGCCCAAGGGCGAGGTCATGGCGCTTCGTGCCGGTTCCACGCCGCTCGACTTTGCCTACGCCGTTCACACCGAGGTTGGCAACCACTGCGTCGGCGCTAAGATCAACGGTGCGGTCGCGCCGCTCACGCACGAGATCAAGACGGGCGACCGCGTTGAAATCTTGACCAACAAGAGTTCCAAGCCGTCGCGCGACTGGCTCAAGATCGTTAAGACACCTTCCGCCAAGTCAAAGATCCGCCGTTACTTTGCCGCCGCGACCAAAGACGATGACGCTGCGGCCGGCCGCGATATACTGGCCAAGGACCTGCGCAAGCGCGGGTATGGCATCTCTACGCCACGATCCACGCGTGCGCTCAACGCCGTGGCGGAGCAGTTTAACTACAAGCAGCTCGAGGACCTGTTTGCCGCCGTCGGCGCCGGCAAGGTTGCCCCGCGCGCTGTGGGTAACAAAGTCGAGCAAATTTTGGACCCCAAGCCCGAGGAACAGGTCACCAAGGCCGAGGCTATCGCCGAGGTTGTCAAGCAGCCTGCCCGCGGCTCCAACCGCAAGCCGCAAAAGCGCGGCAAGAGCGCCAGCAACGGCATTCTCGTCAAGGGCGAGAGCAACAGCGGACTGCTGGTCCGTCTGGCGCATTGCTGCAATCCGGTGACGGGCGACGATATCGTCGGCTTCATCACGCGCGGTCGTGGCGTTTCGGTGCATCGCGCCAACTGTCCCAACGTCAAGGGTCTTATGGAGCATCCCGAGCGCATGATCGAAGTGGAGTGGGACGGCGCTGCCGACACCCTCTTCCAGGTCGAGATCGTGGTCGAGTGCCTGGACCGCATGGGCCTGCTCAAGGATGTCACCATTGCCATTGGCGATGCGGGCGGCAATATCCTTTCTGCCGCCACGTCGACCAACCGCGAGGGTATTGCAACCCTACGCTTTATGGTCGAGATCTCGGACGCGAGTGGGCTGGATCCGCTGCTAGCCTCCATCAGCAGCGTTGACTCGGTCTACGACGCGCGCCGCCTGATGCCCGGCGAGGGTGGAGCCCAGCTTAAGCGCCGCGTTTAGTCGCGACGAACGTGCCACATTATCGATATTCGCTACACTCGAGGCATCGTTTGATGCCTCGAGTTCTATAGAGAGGAGAGGGGCATGAGTGCTGTGTCCTTGGATGTAACTCCCAAGGGATCGGTCGAGATCGAGACGCTCGTAAACGGTCCCATTCAGACCAATAGCTATGCTGTTATTTCGGACAATGAGTGTGTGATTATCGACCCCGCATGGGAAGGCGAGCGCTTGGTGGAGCATATTCGAGCCGAGCATGCCGGTGTACGCGTGCTTGGCGCCGTATGCACTCATGGCCATGCCGATCATGTTGGTGGTGTTGCCGGCGTGCGAACCACCGTTGGCGAGGGCTGCCAGTATGAGCTGTGTACTAAGGATGTGGCGGTGCCGCATGCGAACATCGAGGAACAGCGAGCTATGTGGGGCATTGAGACGCCCGACCCTGGGGAGCCGACGCGCCTGCTCGCCGAGGGCGATACTCTCGAGGTGGGCGATATCTGCCTGCAGGTGATCGAGACGCCAGGGCATACGCCGGGCGGGATCGTCTTGTTTGCTGCCACCGAGCAGGGGAACATTGCCTTTGTGGGCGACACCCTGTTTCCGGGTGGGCACGGCCGCACCGATCTTTCTGGAGGAGACGAGGCGGCGATTCTGCGCTCGCTCTCCAAGCTCGCCCGGCTTCTCCCGCCCGATACCGTTTGCCTAACCGGCCATGGCGATTCGACCACCATGGCACGCGAGCTCATGCAGAACCCTTTCATGCAGGTGTAGCTTTATAGTCAGCTTCTAGAGCACGAGAAGCGTCCAAACGTCAAGCTATTTTTCCCCAACGGGTCAATTTCGTAGGGCAAACGGTCAAAAAAGTCTGTTTGGACGATATTCGTGAACAAACGAACGTTTATGCTCGGGTGCGCCGTGGTAAAATCACAGGCGTTATCGGAGCAACCTTACAGGAGGTTTCTTTTATGCTCGTCAACGCAGCAGACATGCTCAAGAAGGCCGAGGCCGGCAAGTACGGTCTCGGTGCCTTCAACACCAACAACCTCGAGTGGACCCTGGCTATTCTCCAGGCCGCCGAGGAGGCCAAGTCTCCGCTGATCCTTCAGTGCACCGCTGGTGCCGCTAAGTGGATGGGCGGTTTCAAGGTCTGCGCCGACATGGTCAAGGCTGCCGTCGAGGCCACGGGCGTTACCGTTCCCGTCGCCCTTCACCTCGATCACGGTTCTTACGAGGACTGCTTCAAGTGCATCGAGGCCGGCTTCACGTCCATCATGTATGACGGCTCTCACGAGGAGACCTTCCAGCTTAACCTCGACCGCACCAAGGAGCTCGTTGAGCTTGCCCACTCCAAGGGCATGTCCATCGAGGCCGAGGTCGGCGGCATCGGCGGCACCGAGGACGGCGTGACCTCCAGCGGCGAGCTCGCTGATCCTGCTGAGTGCAAGCAGATCGCTGACCTGGGCGTCGACTTCCTCGCCTGCGGCATCGGCAACATCCACGGTGTGTACCCCGATGATTGGGCCGGCCTCTCCTTCGAGCGCCTGTCCGAGATCAAGGCTCAGG
>CABUZE010000107.1 GCA_902495955.1 uncultured Collinsella sp.
AGGCCGGACTTCCGCTCGATTGGGACAGGCAAGCCTTCGAGGCCGAGCGCAAAATGGATTCTAAAAAACACCTTGCCAAATAGGAGCGTCAGGACGCAAAGAGGCTCGCCGCACGAAGTGCGCAGCGAGCCTCTTTGCATGTCCGAGGACACCAATTTAATTTAGCGTGGCTCCCTAAAGGACGACAACGCAGGAGACCCGGCAAGGCCGGGAGCACTTTGTCTCGCAAACATTCCGCAGCCGCGAAGCGGCGAGGACGTTTGAGAGGCAAAGTGCGTAGGCCTTACCGGGTCTCCGGTGGGAGTTGAGTCCCTTTAGAACTTGTCGTGGAAGGTACGCGCAATGACCTCGTCCTGCTGCTCCTTGGTGAGCGTGTGGAAGTTCACGGCGTAGCCGGAAACGCGGATGGTCAGCTGCGGGTACTTCTCGGGGTGAGCCTGAGCGTCGAGCAGCGTCTCACGGTTGAAGACGTTGATGTTCAGGTGGTGGCCACCCTTCTCGGCGTAAGCGTCGAGCATGTGGACCAGGTTATCGGCCTGAGTCTCGGAAACTTCAGAAACCTTCATAATGTGTCTCCTTCGATTAATAGGCGCCGGCCGAAACCGGCGCGCTAATCAGTAATCGTTATTGTTAGTATAGCACTAACAATAGTTACTCGCCCAGCTGATCAAGGTCGATATCGCCAAAGAACACCTGGTCCTCCTTGCCGAGCGCGCTCGGGATGATGGAGAAGGTGTTGGAGATGCCGTCCTGAGCATCGCGGAACGGGAGCTTGGAAACCGAAGACAGCGAAGCGATGGCGCCGTGGCTATCGCGCTTGTGCATGGGGTTAGCACCCGGGGCGAACGGCTGGCCAGCCTTGCGGCCGTCGGGCGTGGAGCCGGTCTTCTTACCGTACACGACGTTGGAGGTAATGGTCAGAACCGAGGTCGTGGGCACGGAGTTGCGGTAGGTGTCGTTCATGCGGATGTACTCCATGAACTGGTGCACAACGTCGTGAGCGATCTGGTCGACGCGGTCGTCGTCGTTACCGTACTTGGGGAACTCGCCCTCGGTCTCGAAGTCGACGATGATGCCGTTCTCGTCACGGACGGGGTGGACCTTGGCGTACTTGATGGCGGACTGGGAGTCAGCCACGACGGAAAGGCCGGCGATGCCCGTAGCGAACCAGCGGTGCACGTGCTTGTCGTGCAGAGCCATCTGAATGCGCTCGTAGCAGTACTTGTCGTGCATGTAGTGAATGATGTTCAGCGAGTTGACGTACACGCCAGCAAGCCACTTCATCATGTCGTTGTACTTGGCCACAACGTCGTCGTAATCGAGCGTATCGCCCTCGACGGCGCGATACTTGGGGCCGACCTGCTTCTTGGAGACCTCGTCAACACCGCCATTGAGTGCATACAGCAGGCACTTGGCCAGGTTGGCGCGGGCACCGAAGAACTGCATCTCCTTGCCGATGCGCATGGAGGACACGCAGCAGGCAATGCCGTAGTCGTCGCCGTGATAGACGCGCATGAGGTCGTCGTTCTCGTACTGGATCGAGGAGCTGGCGACGGAAGTCTTGGCGCAGCACTTCTTGAAGTTCTCGGGCAGACGGGTCGACCACAGAACGGTCATGTTGGGCTCGGGGCTGGTGCCCATGTTCTCGAGCGTGTGCAGGTAGCGGTAGCTCATCTTGGTAACGAGCGTGCGGCCGTCAACACCCATGCCGCCGATGGACTCGGTGACCCACTGCGGGTCGCCGGTGAACAGGGCCTGGTACTCGGGAGTACGGGCGAACTTGACCATGCGGAGCTTCATGATGAAGTGATCCACGAACTCCTGGATCTGCTCCTCGGTGAAGGTACCGTTGGCAAGGTCGCGCTCGGCGTAGATGTCGATGAACGTAGAGGTACGGCCGATGGACATAGCAGCGCCGTTCTGCTCCTTGACGGCAGCGAGGTAGGCGAAGTACATCCACTGGATGGCCTCCTGCGTGTTGGTAGCAGGGTTGGAAATATCGAAACCATAGGTCTCGGCCATCATCTTGAGCTCGCCGAGGGCGCGGATCTGCTCCTGCAGCTCCTCGCGATCGCGGATGTTGTCGGCGGTCATGACCGTCGGGGTGGAAGCCTTCTGGGCCTCCTTGTCCTTGATCAGGTAGTCGACGCCGTACAGGGCAACACGACGGTAGTCGCCGATGATGCGGCCGCGGCCATAGCCATCGGGCAGACCGGTAATGATGTGAGCCGAGCGGCAAGCACGCATCTCGGGGGTGTAGACATCGAAGACGCCAGCGTTGTGAGTCTTGCGCTCGAAGGTGTAGCGCTCGACAACGTTCTCGTCGACCTTGTAGCCGTGCTGGCTGGCGGCCTGGCAAGCGATGCGGATACCGCCGTTGACGTGCAGAGCGCGCTTGAGCGGCTTGTCGGTCTGGAGGCCGACGATGGTCTCCTTCTCGCGATGGGCGTTATCGATGTAGCCAGCGGGGTGGCTCACGATACCCGTAACGGTCTTGGTGTCCATATCGAGGACACCGCCCTGCTCGCGCTCCTTAAGCAGCAGGTCGAGAACCTCGCCCCACAGCTCCTTGGTACGCTCGGTCGGGCCGGCGAGGAACGACTCGTCGCCCTCGTAGGGGGTGTAGTTCTTCTGGATGAAGTCTCGGACGTCAACCTCTCCCGTCCAAATGCCTTCCTTGAAGCCTTCCCATGCCTCCTGCATTGTGTAACCACGCTCCTAGTTACGTGTAATGCGGCGCTCTCTCACACCGCTGCTTATTGAATTCTTGAATATCGGCTTGCACTACCGGCTTCTTCCGTTCTTCACCACACGTTGGTACAGGGAAAAACGTTTGTCCCCCTTGGAACTGCAACCCAAAACCCAAGATTTCACCCGTTTGAGAAGGATAACATAGCCACCCCCTTCATCAGTGCTGTTATATGTTCCTTTTTTTCTACCATTAGGACGTTTTTAACAAATCCGCAGGAAATGCGAGCGCAAACAACTACCGTTCACCGATTTGTTTGGTATTTTTCCTTGCCTTTGTACGACGTTCACTCTAGCTGTTATGCCAGCTTTAGCAGGGTAAAGTACCTCTGAGTAGGCTTTAGGACATGCCTAACGATCTGCCCCTAACTTTGCTGGCACCGACGGTGTGCGGAGGTCGCCTAAAGGTAGTTTTCTAGGCATGTCCCAAAATCTACCGCATAGGGTGCGCGTGCAAGGGTATCATCTTTTACCGGAAATAGTTTCTAGTGTTAGGGGTTTTCGGTGGAAGATACCGATTTCCGTGAGCTTGGGCGTCAGCTCCTTACCGAGTTCGGCAGCATGCATCAGCGCATTTCGCGCTTTGCGGACAAAGCCCTCGGCGGCGAGATGGCCGTCATGCGCGCCCTCATACTCGCCGGCGGTTCGCTCACGCCGAGCGAACTCGCTGATCGCGCCTGGGTCTCGAGTGCCCGCATCGCCAATATCCTACGCGCTCTCGAAGCCAAGGGCTGGGTCGAGCGCGAGCACTCAAAGACCGACCGTCGTCGCGTACACGTCACGGTGACCGACAAGGGATTCCATGATCTTGAAATCAAGCGTCGGGAATTCGAGGACCGCACCGCGGCTTTCCTCGAGCAGCTCGGCGAAACAGATACCCAAGAGATGGTGCGCCTTTTAAGGCGTGCCAACGAAATTATCGACCGCAATCAAGAAGGGAGAGATGCCGAGTGAGGATTCTCAAGCTCTTTAAAAAGCATATCCTGGCACTGTTCGCAGCTATCGTACTTATCGTAATCAGTTGCAACGCCGATCTGGCACTGCCTACCTACATGAGCGATATCGTCGACGTGGGCGTGCAGCAAGGCGGCATCGCCTCGCCCGTGCCCGACACCATTCGCGCCGAATCGCTCGACGACCTCGAACTCTTTATGAGCGCCAAGGACGCCAAGGCTGTGGAGGCCGTGTTTAGCAAGGCTGACAAAAACGGCATTCGAACGTACAAGGGCACCGAGGAAGAGCGTGCCGACGGCAGCAAGATTGCCGACATTATGAGCCTGCCCGAGACCGTCGTTCTCGCCTTCAACCAAGGCATTGACGCTGACTCCATGGAAGACATGACCGGCACGTCCATCGACTCTGGCAACAGCGCCGCCCAGGCCATGCCCACCCCCGAGCAGATTGCGGCGAT
>CABUZE010000108.1 GCA_902495955.1 uncultured Collinsella sp.
CGCCCAGCGCCGGCTGGTCATAGCAGGTCGCAAGCTTGGTACCCACGCCAAAGCTGTCGATGGGCGCGCCCTGGTCGAGCAGCGACTGAATCGTGTACTCATCCAGATCGTTAGAAACCGAGATCCCCACATAGGGCAGGCCCTCGGCATCAAAACGGCCGCGAACATACTTGGAGAGCTTGGCGAGGTCGCCGGAGTCAATGCGAATGGCCGACAAGCGCTCGCCCACCGCTTCCATCTCCTTGGCAACCGTAATGGCATGTTCACAGCCCTCGCGCACGTCATAGGTGTCGATGAGCAGCGTGCAGTTCTTGGGGCTCGATTTGGCAAAGGCACGGAAGGCCTCGAGCTCGGAATCGAAGCTCATCACCCAGCTGTGAGCATGCGTGCCAAAGACGGGAATACCGTAGCGGCGGCCGGCGAGCACATTGGACGTAGAGGAGCAGCCGGCAACGTAGCTCGCGCGCGCAACGGCCAGGCCGCCATCGGGACCCTGGGCTCGGCGCAGGCCAAACTCCGCCACGGGGCGACCGTCGGCGGCGAGCACCACGCGCGCCGTCTTGGTGGCGACAAGCGTCTGGAACCCGACGATGTTGAGCAGCGCCGTCTCGAGCAGCTGGCACTCCAGCGCGGGGCCGGTGACGCGCACCATGGGCTCGCGCGGAAAGACGAGCTCGCCCTCGGGCACGGCGTCGATGTTTACATGCGCACGAAAATCGCGCAGGTAGTCGAGGAATCCAGACTTGAACATCGCACCGCCAGCAGGGGCCTGGAGCGAGGCGAGGTAGTCGATGTCCTCGGGCGTAAAGCGCAGATTCTCGACCAGCTCGGGCAGCTCGGCGGTGCCGCACATGACGGCATAGGCGCTGCCAAAGGGATGGTCGCGGTAAAACGCGGTAAAACAACCCTGCTCATTGGCCTTGCCGCTCTCCCACAGGCCCTGGGCCATAGTGAGCTCGTACAGATCGGTGAGCATTGCAATGTCGGTGGGATGCGAGATGTCGGTCAAAGCCATGGGGCGACCTTTCGGATGTGTGGTGCAGAATTTGAGGGTTGGACGAGAGCAGAGCATGCGGACATGACGCCCGATGCGAGTCGGTTAGAGCAGGCCCATGCTGGTCAGGATCGTGTAGCCCATAAAGATGACAAACGCGATGAGGGCAAGGACAATGATGATTTTTTGAGCCGGCGCCATGCCAGGGATCTCGTTCTCGCCCATAGGCTCCTTGGAGGTAACCATGCGCTGGGCAAAGGTCATCTCGTCACGGCTCGGCTTGGGCTCGACGGACTTGGGACGGGCGGCCTTTTTAGGCTGAGGTTTGGGCGCGGCAGGTGCAGGCTTCGCAGCAGCGGGCTTGGGTGCGGGCGCGGGCGCCGATGCGGATGCGGCGTTCGCGGCGGCCTCCTCGGCCTTCGCACGCTCGGCACGCAGGGCAGCCAGCTCCTCACGCTCGCGACGGGCCTCTTCCCGAGCCTCGCGGCGGGCCTTCTCAGCGCGGAGCTCTTCCAACTCGGCGCGCTCCTCGTCGGACAATGGTTGGGACTCAAGCTCGGCCATGATATAGCCCTTTCTTTTAAAAAAAGCCGCCGACACAATGTCAGCGGCTTATCAAATCCGTGGGTGGAGACGAAGGGAGTCGAACCCTCGGCCTCTGCCATGCGACGGCAGCGCTCTCCCAACTGAGCTACGTCCCCAGGACAAGTCGATATTTTACCTACGGCTCGCCAACTGTCAACGCCCAATAACCAGTCTTTTTGGGACGCGGCTATTTTGACAACTTTTCGAACAGGCGATCCTCTCGATGATTTTTTAATCCCCGTCCCAGAAAAATCATCAGCGTGCGCGCTACTTTGCGCTGGTGAGGACGCCGGTGGTGGCGAAGGCGGGGGTGAAGCTCTCGTCTACCGCGCCGCCCTCTTGCCAGAACATTGTCGTAAAGCCCAGGTCGTCGGCATGGTCGAGCACCTGCTCGTACTCCTCGCGCGTCACGGCGCGCGCCAACTCGCCGCCCTGCTCGCGCATGAGCGCATTGGGCGTGTACTGGTTCATGACCGAGATCGGCACGTCGCCCACCGTCTGCCACACCAGGTCTAACACGCGGCACGAGTCATCCGCATGCCCCGGCAGCACCAGGTGGCGCACGATGATGCCGCGCTTCATGAGCCCGTCGTCATCCACCAGCTCTCCCCCGCGGCGATCGATCTCGCGCGCCATCTGGGCCAGACCCGACACGGCCACACGCGGGTAATCCTTTATATGGGAGAGCGACTGCGCAAGCGCCGCATCGGCATATTTAAAGTCAGTAAGCCACACATCGATCAGGTCGCCCAGCGCGGCCACGGCACTCGCGCGCTCGTAACCACTCGTGTTGTAGACGATCGGGATAACCAGTCCGCGCGCCCGTGCCGCGGCAATCACGGCAGGCAACAGGTGCGCATAGTGCGTCGCCGTCACCAAATTGATGTTGTTGGCACCCTGGTCCTGCAGCTCCAGCATAATCTCGACCAGACGCTCAGGCGAAATCTCAAGGCCAAAATTGCCGGTCGAGATCTCGTGGTTCTGGCAGTAGATACATTTAAGCGAGCAACCGCTAAAGAAGATCGTGCCCGAACCGGCCTCGCCCGAGATAGGCGGCTCCTCCCACATATGAAGCGCGGCGCGGGCCACCTTGAGCGTGTCGTTAGCACCGCAGACGCCGTGCGCGCCCTCATCGCGCGCCGCACCGCAACGGCGCGGACACAAATGGCAGGCGGGCGAAAAAAGTTCGGTCAACGACGTCGGCATAAAAACATGCTCCAAAACAACGATTCAGCAGCTCAAACGTAAAGGGCCAGACCGCGTAGACGGCTCCGTCCCTAAGGCGCCGTAATCGTCCGACACGATTTTTGTAATGTCAAGACTGGAATCCACAAAGTGCCGCTTTATGATGTAGGTATTCCGCCCCCCGCGGAGCAACTGGGTGAACCGTCGCGTTTATTTAGGGAGCCCACACAGTCGTACCTAGTACAGGTATCCTTCGTTGTTAAGGACGCTGGAACAGTCGATGAGGGCACCCACCTGTTTTAGGTGGGTTCATTTTCGTAACGTGGGGGGTGGTTTTCTTTTGCCGAAAATCACCATCACGGTCCATATGGATTCCCGCCGGCATCCCGACAAGCCATCGACAACATCCCAATATCTGGTAAGCGCGTGATTATCGCTGCGTGCAATTACATGCACCCCCCTTGGTCGAGTATTATGGTTCGGCTATGCCCTTTGCGCATGGCGTTCTTCTGACCTTTTCCTTCGACGCTTGGCGGTTTTTAGATTCATGGCTTCATCCCCGAGCTACATACCGTACCTATGCGTGGCAGCGGCGGCCTTTATCACGACCTTCCTCGCGGTGCCCCTGGTCAAGCGCTTGGCAATTAAGCTCGATGCCGTCGACTATCCTTCTAAGCGCCGCATCAACACCAAGCCCATCCCGCGTTTGGGCGGAACGGCGGTGTTTTTGGGCCTGGTCGTTGCCTGCATTGTGCAAATCCTAGGCACCTGGCACCTAGGCTGGCCACCCGTCCTGGTGCCGCACCCGCGCCTTCACATTAGCTATCCCATGCTGGCGCTCTCCTTTACCGTCATCTTTGCGACCGGCGCTATCGACGACGTCTTCCAGCTCAAGCCCAAGCAAAAGCTGGCCGGACAGGTCCTCGCCGCGCTCATCGCCTGTATCGGCGGCCTGAAAATCGGCGTCATCGTCAACCCGTTTGCCCCCGGCGAAATCATGCTCGCATGGCTCGCCTACCCCATCACCGTGATCTATCTGGTGGCATTCACCAACATCATTAACCTCATCGACGGCCTCGACGGCTTGGCCACGGGCATCTGCGGCATCGCGTCGTTCACCATGTTTTCGATGGCCGTTCTCTCGGGCCGCATCGACGCCGCCGCGCTCTCCATTGCGCTCTTTGGCGCCTGTCTGGCCTTTTTGCGCTACAACTTCAACCCCGCAAGCATCTTCTTGGGCGACTCGGGGTCGCTGCTTCTAGGCTTTGCGTTGGGCTCCATCTCGCTGCTCAACGTGAGCCGCACCGCCGCGCTCACCTCGCTTATCATCCCGCTCATCGTTGCCGGCGTGCCCATCATC
>CABUZE010000109.1 GCA_902495955.1 uncultured Collinsella sp.
CTCACCGACGACCAGTTCTGCACCATTCGCGACATGGGTGGCATCGTCGGCCTCAACTACTGCAGCGAGTTCCTTTCCAACGACGCAACCGACAAGACCGCCGCAGACGTCACCTTCGACCAGCTAGCGGCACATATCGAGCACTGGCTCGACCTGGGCGGCGAGGACGTCATCGCGCTCGGCGGCGACTGGGACGGCGCCACGGTGCCCGCTTTCCTCTCCGATGCCAGCAAGATGCCCGAATTCCAGAACATGCTCTCCAAGCACTTTGGCAAGACCGTGATGCAGAAGCTCTGCAGCGATAACGCGCTTGCCTTCTTTGAGCGTTATTAATTTCACATCCCTTGAGCAGGTCGGCATGCCGAACGGTTGACATGCCGGCCCGTCCCCAACCTGAAGGACCGCTTTTGACGCAGCAATTTACGATTACCGTATCCCGACCGGATGGCACATCCATCCCCGTCGTCGTTACCAAAAAGCGCGTCAAGAACTTCAACCTACGCATCACATCGAGCGGTGAGGCCCACGCCAGCGCACCGCTCGGCGCCAGTCGCGAGCGCATCGAAGCGTTTGTGAAGCGCAACAGCGCCTGGATTATCAGCCGACTTGACCAGCGTGAGCAACATCAGGCGACAGCGCGAGAGCCGCTCAGCCCCTCGTCCATCATTGCGCTTTGGGGCAAGCCCATCACGGTACAGGACGCACTCGATCACAACTTTGCATCACCCGCGCCGCGGCCCAAGCAGGCCACCTTCGCAAGCTTTATGGGTACCGACGAGCCAAGTGAGCGCGCGCAGGCAAAGCAGCGCACAGCCCTCGACGGTCTAACGCCCAAAGAACTCCAGACCCGCATCGACCAACTCTATGCATCCGAGGTCACCGCAGCGCTACGCGACATTGTGCACGCGTACGAAATCGCAATGGGCGTCACCGTGGCCCGCGTCTCCGTGCGCAGCATGAAAACGCGCTGGGGCTCATGCACGCCCAAGACCGGAGCCATTCGCATCGCACGCGAACTTGCCGCCTATCCCATCGAGTGTCTCGACATGGTTGTCGCCCACGAGCTCGTCCACTTGCTCGAGCCAAGCCACAATCAGCGGTTTCACGCTCTGCTCGACACGTACTGCCCCAACTATAGAGCTCTGTCGCAGCGGCTCAAGCAGCCACCCCTCAACAAGCTCTAGCGTCGACTAGCGCACGCGCTCGATCTCGACGCCACAGCTTGCCAGGGGCAGGCCAACAGGAGCCCACGGCTTATCGAGCTTGATGCGCACACCAAGCAGCGAGGGATAACGCCGCAGCAGCATCTGGGCTGTCCCCTCGGCTGCCGCCTCGATGAGCTTAAACGTATGTTCGCGCAGATAGCCGTCGACATCGTGGCACACCGAGCCGTAGTCAATCGAGGCGTCCAGGTTATCGTGCTCCCCCGCTGCACGCAGATCGGCATAGAGCACCAAGGACACGATGAACTTCTGGCCCAGCGCGTTCTCCTCGGGATACCCGCCATGGTTGGCAAAAACCTCAAGCCCATCAATGACAATACGGTCGGCATGGCGCAGATCGTCATAGCTCACGTGGGGAACCGCCGTTGCGGTGGATATTTCGCCCCTTCCACGGCGGGCGAGCTCGGCACCTTCAGTCTTGGTTGCATTCTCGGGCAGTTTCTTGTTGCTCATCGCGATCGTCTCCTTCGTTTAGAACCCCGACCGCGTAAACTAACTACACGCGAATCGACAGGTTCTTTTTATCATCGCTCCAGTTGCAAGCATTGCGCGCGGGGCATGCAAAGCAGGCGCGCGACGCTTTGTCGGCTGCATAGAGCAGGCGCTCGAGCGGTTGGCTGTTCACGCGCAGCTTTCGATGGCCCAGAATGGCCGTCTTAATGGCTGCGGCATCGGCCGGCTCAAACGCCACGTCATCGGGCATGCCGCCGAGAATCGCATCAGCGACGCGCTCGCTTGCAACATCATGGGATATACCCGATTCATACTGTTCATCTTTGCCGATATCGTGAAGAAGTGCCGTGGCGTAGATGACCTCGCGGTCAAATTCGAGCTGTTCCTCGAGATTCTTGATCCACATAATGCGAGCGACATCCAGCAGGTGGTCAATACCGTGGCGGCAGAAGATGCGCCCCGATTCCAACTGCGCAATGTTGCCCAGGTGCCGCCGAAACAGCCCGTTGGCACAAATGTAATCAATGCGAGGCATGGCACCAAAAGGCGCCAGGCCCGAAGCCATAAAACCGCGACGCGGCGTTCCCTCGTCAGTATTCGATGTAAAGTCGTTGACGACTCTCATAGTTAGCGTCCCAGCATCCTAAAGAAACGCTCCTCGAGCGCGGGATCGGTCTCAAAGACGCCGCGGCGAGCGAGCGTCACGGTCTTGGTGCCAGGCTTTTGCACGCCGCGCATGGTCATGCACATATGCTCAGCTTCCATGAGCACAATCGCTCCCTGGGGAGCGAGATAATCCATGAGAGCGTCGGCAACCTGCGCACACAGCTGCTCCTGCAGCTGTAGACGGCGGGCATAAACCTCAACCGTGCGGGCGAGCTTGGATAGCCCTGCGACACGGCCGTTGGGGATATAGCCAATGGCAGCCTTGCCGTAAAACGGCAGCAGATGATGCTCGCACAGCGAGTAAAACGTGATGTCGCGCTCGATAACCAAATCGTTCGAAGCGACGGCAAAGGTTTTGGACAGGTGCTCCTCGGCACTCTGGTCCATACCACCGGCGATCTCACCATACATACGGGCAACGCGCGCCGGGGTCTCCAGCAGGCCCTCACGAGTTGGGTCCTCGCCTATGCCCTCAAGCAACAGCTTAATGGCGGCCTCGACTTTTTCCTGATCGACCATCTGGGCCTCACTTTTCCGATTTTGCGCTCGCGCTATGGTACCACGCCCTTTGGCATCGGCCACAAGCTACATAGTATGGGTCGAATAGACCGGATCGTCCCGCCAAAGCTCCACAGCGTCGCAAAGCGCAACGCCCTCGCGCACAGCACGGGCGCGCGTGGCGTTCATATCAATCACGCGCTGATTGCTCGAGCCCCTAAAACGCAATGAGATATCGTACAGATCCTGAACAAACGGGCCATCCACCAACATGTCGAGGCAGGCCAGGATACGGTCCGTCACCTCGGTATGATGACGGCCACCCGGCATAAGCTCCTCGAGCACGTCGCCGGTAAAGCACCAAATGGTCTTGCCCGACCCCGCGGGATAGGCCGCACGCACGCGTTCGATAAAGTCAACAAGCCCCGCCTGATTCTCGGGCTCCATAGGCTCGCCGCCCAGAATCGTCAGGCCATCGATAAAGGGATGGTCGAGGCTCTCGATAATCTTGTCCTCGACGGCACAATCGAACGGCTCACCCGCAGCAAAGTCCCACGCGACAGAGTTAAAGCAATTCTTGCACCCACGACGGCACCCGCTCACAAACAGAGAAGTACGAACGCCTTCACCATCAGCAATATCGAAATACTTAATGTTCGCGTAATTCATAGGTAACTCTCCCGGGAGGCCGGGACATATCATCCCGTCCTCAAACATTCTCGGCCTTCGGCCTGCGAAACTGCGGGCGGGACGATATGTCCCGGCCTCATGCAAAGGGTAACTCAATGAACGAAGCGAACATCGAGCATAGGGTTCGAGGTCCAATAAATACTCAGCTGCAGCTCAACCGCCATCGCAAGTAAATCGCAGCTGCAGCTCAAATTATTTCCGCTAAGAACTTCGAGGAGTGAGCAGACCGCATGCCGCATCTCAGCTACATCAACTTGGCTGCCCGTAGCGAGGCCCCGGACCTTTGCTCGATATGAGTTCCGCACGAACAGGAGGCGCCAGTGGCGCCTCCGTCGTGAGCCAGGACTGTCCGAAATAGCGAGTAAAGGTCCGGGGCCTCGCTACGGGGCAGCCTGGGATGGTTATTAGAGATGCAGCACGCGGTCGCGGATCTCCTCGGTTCGACCCTGGTTCCAGAACTGGGTACCGATGTAGCCGCACGTGCGACGGGCAACATTCATCTTCTCCTGATCGCGGTTGCCGCAGTTAGGGCACTCCCACACCAGCTTGCCGTCATCCTCCACGATCTTGCTCTCGCC
>CABUZE010000110.1 GCA_902495955.1 uncultured Collinsella sp.
CAAACCTCGGGCGGTTTGCTCATTGCGGCGCCTGCTGCCGATACGGATGAGCTTGCGCGTCGCCTGCATGCCGAGGGGCGCATCGCGGCCGTTGTCGGGCGCGTGTGCGAGGCGGAGCCGGGCGGTCCTGCCGTCCGCGGTGTTCGCTAGCCCGCACGTTTATGTAACTGTTTGCCGTTCTCTAGAACGGCTCTTTCGAAAGGAATTTGCTATGTCTACCAAGATTGAAGTCAATGCCATGGGCGATGCCTGCCCGCTGCCCGTCGTCAAGACGCTCAAAGCCCTGAAGCAGCTCGATGGCGAGGGCGCCGTCGTGACCTCGGTCGACAACGAGACCGCCGTCAAGAACATCTCCAAGATGGCGCAGGAGAAGGGCTGCACGGCCTCGGTCGAGAAGGTTTCTGACGCCGAGTGGCACGTGACCGTGGCGACCTCTGGCGCCGTTGCCGTGGCCGATCCCGAGCAGGATGGCGCTGCCTTCTGTGATGCCAGCGCCGGCAAGGGCAAACTCGTCATTTCCGTCTACACCGACTGCATGGGCCGCGGCGACGACGAGCTGGGCCACAAGCTCATGAAGGCCTTCATCTTTGCCGTGACGCAGCAGGAGGAGCTGCCCGCGACCATGCTGTTCTACAACGGCGGCGCCAAGCTCACAGTAGAGGGCTCTCCGGTGCTCGACGACCTGAAGGGCCTGGCCGAGCAGGGTGTCGAGATTCTCACCTGCGGCACCTGCCTGGACCACTATGGCATTAAAGATCAGCTTGCGGTGGGCGAGGTCACCAACATGTACGTGATCGTGGAGAAGATGGAGCAGGCCGTGCGCGTCGTGCGCCCGTAGCGTATTGGTTGGAGTTGCCATGAGGGAGAAACGCCCGGCGCTTGTCATCACGTTTCCCACCACGGCGGCCGCCATGGGTTGCGAGTCCCTGTGCATTGAGCGCGGCCTTCCCGGGCGAACGATTCCCGTGCCCGGGGAGGTCGCTGCCGGCTGCGGTCTGGCGTGGAAGGCGTTGCCTGCCGATGAGGAGCTGCTGCGCGGCGAACTCGCCGCTGCGGACGTTCCTACCGAGGGCTATACCGTGATTGATATGTGGGAGGTCGTGCGATGATCTACCTGGATAACGCGGCGACGACCATGCACAAGCCGCAAACGGTGATCGATGCCGTGACGCAGGCGATGTGTTCGCTCGGCAATGCCGGGCGCGGGGCCACGTCGGGTGCCCTCGATGCCGCTCGTACGATTCATGCTTGCCGTGCCAAGCTCGCGCGCCTTTTGGGTTGCCCGAGAGCGGACCATGTGTGCTTTACGCCCAACTCCACGGCGGCGCTCAACACCGCCATCAACGGGGTGGTGTGCCCCGGCGACCGCGTGGTCACAACGGTGCTCGAGCACAACTCCGTGCTGCGTCCGCTCAACCGCCTGGCGGCAGAGCAGGGCGTGACCGTTGAACATGCGGGCTGTGACGCGAACGGCGTGCTCGACTATGACGAGCTTGAGCAGTTGGTCACGCCGGGTACGCGTGCCGTGGTGGTGACGCACGCCTCTAATGTGACCGGCAACGCGGTCGACATTGCGCGCGTGGCGGCCATAGCCCATGCAGCCGGCGCGCTGGTGATCGTCGATGCCTCTCAGTCTGCCGGTACGGCGAAGATTGACATGGATGCCATGGGGCTCGACATTGTGTGCTTTACCGGCCACAAGGGGCTCATGGGGCCCCAAGGCACCGGCGGCCTGGCCGTGGCGGAGGGCATTGACGTGGCTCCGTGGGCCATGGGCGGTACGGGCGTGCACAGCTTCGACGCGCTGCAGCCGCTTGAGTGGCCCACGCGCTTGGAGGCCGGTACGCTCAACGGTCACGGCATCGCGGGTCTTTCTGCCGGCCTCGACTTTATCGAGGCCCAGGGTGGGGTCGAAGCGATTGCTGCCCACGAGCGTGCGCTCGCCGATCGCTTCCTTGCCGGTGTGCGCAAGATTCCGGGTATTAAGCTCTACGGTGCGTTTGACCAGCCCGTGCGCTCGGCGATCGTCTCACTCAACGTGGGTGATATCGACTCTGCCGAGATCTCGGACGCGCTCATGCAAGGGTGGGGGATTGCGACACGCCCCGGCGCCCATTGCGCTCCGCTCATGCACCGCGCGCTGGGGACCGAGCGTCAGGGTGTCGTTCGCTTCTCGTTTGGGTATTTCAACACGACCGAAGAAGTCGACACGGCTATCGATGCTCTGTGCGATTTAGCCTGCTAAAGCTGCTAGAGCGTATATACTTGCGGGACGGGTGTTTTTGCCCGTCCCATTTTTTGTTTCAACCCGAAAGGTGGACCCATGGCTTCATCCGCCCCGCGCGGTCTGCGCTCCGACCATGTCGTCACCGTCGGCATCGCCCTGTTCTCGATGCTCTTTGGCGCCGGCAACCTCATTATTCCGCCACTGCTGGCGCTGCAGGCAGGTTCTGCCACGCCGGTCGCTATGCTTGGCTTTCTCATCGCCGCCATCGGCCTGCCCGTCATGGGCTTTATCGCCGTGGCGCTTGCCGGAACGGCGCGCGAGCTTGCCGGCCGCGTACACCCCAAGTTCGGTGAGTTCTTTGTCGCGGCGGTGTATCTGGCCATCGGCCCGTGCCTGGCTATTCCGCGCACGAGCTCCACGGCCTTCGAGATGCTGGTACCGCTGCTGCCCGAGGGCGTCTCGCTCGGCACGGCTCGCCTGGTGTTTGCCATCGGGTTCTTCGTGGTCGCGTTTGTGCTCACGCTGCGTCCGGGCGTCATCACGCGCGTGCTCGGCCGCATTACGGGCCCCGCGCTCATTGCACTCATCGTGCTGGTCGTTGGTGCCGCCGTGGTCTCGCCGTTGGGTCCCGCTGCCGCGCCGCAGGCTCCCTACAATGCCGGTGCTGCCGTGCAGGGCTTTTTGACTGGCTACCAGACCATGGACCTGCTTGCGTCGCTCGCCTTTGGCATCATCATCGCTGAGACCATCCATGAGCTCGGCGTTACCGACGATAAGCGCGTGGCCTTCGAGATCTCGCGTTCGGGTGTGATCGCCGGCGTGCTCATGGCCATCATCTACTGCGGCCTGGCGCTTGCCGGCACGCAGCTCAGCACCGTGATGCCCGATGCCACCAACGGCGCCGCCATCCTTGCCCGCTCTGCCTCCATGCACTTTAGTCTTGCCGGCACGGTCGTGGTCTTTGCGATCTTTTTCCTCGCCTGCATGAACGTGTGCATCGGCCTTATCAGCTGCTGCTCGCGCTACTTCTGCGAGACGTATGTGGTCGAAGGGGGAGCGGAGGCTTCCGAGGAGGCCATGCGCCGCCCCTTTGCGGTTCTCGCCTTTGTGTTCGCGGCGTTTTCGTGCGTGCTCTCCAACGTGGGCCTCGACGTGATCCTTATGTTCTCGGTGCCCATGCTCAATGCCCTGTATCCCGTTGCCATTGTGCTGGTACTTATGGGCCTGATGCACGGCTTTTGCGACGCGCATTCGCAGGTTTGGGTTTGGGTCGGCGGCGTTGTCGCGGTACAGAGCGTAATCACTTCGGTCCGCGATGCGTTCTTTGCTGGCGCGTGGCTGCCGTTTGATGCGTTGCCGCTGGCAGATATCGGCGCTGCGTGGGCGCCGGTTGCTGTGGTCGCGTTTGTGATTGGTCTGGTTCATAGCCAGTTTGTCGCACATTCGAGGAGCTAGGGTTTCTGCGCTTGCACAGGCGGGGAGTCTCCCCTATAATTTCCTTCGCTTTGGGACACGCAAGGTCTAGACCTTAGCTGCTCAACACCTTCGGGACGTGGCGCAGTTTGGTAGCGCGCCTGCTTTGGGAGCAGGATGTCGCAGGTTCAAATCCTGTCGTCCCGACCATATCTTGCGGGCGTAGTTCAATGGTAGAACCCCAGCCTTCCAAGCTGATGACGCGGGTTCGATTCCCGTCGCCCGCTCCATAGGATAGACGAACGGCTCTGGCTCCTTTTGGGACCAGAGCTGTTTTCATATACATGCCGGGACCCCACATCCCCTTCTAAGTTGCGGTGAAATAGTTCCTGGATTAGCCGCAAAAGCTGTTATGGGGGTGCGGACAGAAAGTTGGACCGCGGGGCGGTCCGGACTGGAGGTTC
>CABUZE010000111.1 GCA_902495955.1 uncultured Collinsella sp.
AAAGAGGCGCTGCGGACTGCGCAACCCGTAATACAAGGGAGCGTCCACTGCTTCATAGAACTCGGAGATGGCATCCGCGTGCCCAGCCTCAACATCGCGCTCTTCAATGACCTGCGAGTCACGCCGAACGGCAGACCGCCACATGTAATAGCCCACGAGCTGAACCATATAGGGATGCCCCATGCTCTTGTGTGCCGCAAGGTCCGCCGTCTCCGCGTCAACGTAAAGGCCAGCGTCTTTGACCGTCTGGATATATGAATCACGCACCTTGGGCAAAGATATCGCCCCCAGCGTACGCTGCTGGGCACGCCGCAAAAACGTCACGCTCGGCTCTTCGAGCAGATCGTCAACCATGCTGGGCAAGCCGGCGAACACCAGCGCAAGACCGCGCTGGTCGCCATCGGACAAGCCCGTGGCATCCTGGTCTCCGAGCACCTGCTGATAGAGAACGGCAAGAGCCGCCAGTTCCTCGATAGACGCAGACTGCGCCTCGTCAATCGCAAACAGTATGCCCTTGCCTGGACCGAGCTTCTTGAGGCGCTCGTTGACCAGCCCTCGTAACGTCTCGCCCTTTGCTCGCGCCGCCTCGACCGACATCCGGCCAAACGACGGCCCGAACTCCATTGACGTCACAACGGGTTTATTCGAGCGAAGCGCGTCGGCTAAGCGGTCGCATAAGCCAAGCGAAGCGGAATCGGAGATAACCGCCCATCCGCGCTCGCTGGCTAGACGTTGCAGCTCCCGCAGGAGAACCGTTTTGCCGCAGCCGCGGTTTCCCGTAATGAGCATGAGCCTACCCGGCGCTCCGGCGCCGTTGTCGAGTCCTTCCTCAAAATCTTCGATGACCGACTCTCGACCGATGAGCATCGGAGGCCGCTTGCCTGCCGTTGGCTTAAAGGGATTTGGATTCATGTCGGCCTCCTCGGATCGGTAAACCCTGGTAACAGTTATACCAACTTATACCGAGTTATACCATCAGCAGGTAACAAAGGGACTGTCCCTCTTGCAGCGTCGGCGCCAAAATCAATTAGTCAAGGATCAGAGGGTTCAAAAATCTACCATTTCTACCCCGTCCCCTAATGGCAGAAGAAGGTGGGGTCGGCGGGGCGATAGGGGCGGAAGGTGGCGGGATCGACCTTTACGTGGGCTGCCTCGGGGACGTCGTACCATTTGACCGTGTAACCGGCGCCGTGAGAGCAAAAGACCGAATCGGGCGTGTTGGGCAGATCGGCCTCGGGCTCATAGGCGGCCGTCTCGATTACGCGCTCGGCATCATGGCAAGCCGAATAGCCGGCGAACTCCAGGTACAGATGCCCACGACCACTCGTGTAGGCAGCCACCTCCAGCGCGTAATCCTGCACCTCAGATGCCGGCACGCGACCCACAAGCTTTGCCCGGTCCCCCGCCATCGTCGGCGGCTCGTACTCGGCACCCATGCGCGTGGCATCCGAGAGCGCCCGACCCACGCACTCCCCCGGCACCTCGAGCTCAAAGCGATACCACGGCTCCAACAGCACCGCCGCGCCGGCCTCGCGCGCCTGCATCAAACCCTGGCGAATCGCGCGGTACGTGGCCTGGCGAAAATCGCCGCCCTCGGTATGTTTGGCATGCGCACGGCCACCCGTGAGCGTAATTCGCACATCGGTGATGGGCGAGCCGGTCAGCACGCCCAGGTGATCGCGCTCCATGGCGTTGGTGAGCGCCAGACGTTGCCAGTTAAGATCGAGCTCATCGGTCGAGGTCACGGTGCCAAACTGCACGCCCGAACCCGCTGGCAACGGCTCCAGACGCAGATGCACCTCGGCATAGTGGCGCAGTGGCTCAAAGTGGCCCACGCCCTCGACCGGCTGCGAAATGGTCTCCTTATAGAGGATGCCGCCGGGCTCAAACTCGACCGCAAGGCCAAAACGATCGGCAAGCACGCGCTGCACGACCTCGAGCTGCACCGCTCCCATGAGCTGCAGATGTATTTGTTCAAGATGCGTGTTCCAGCTTACGCCGAGCATGGGATCCTCGTCGGCAAGCTCGGCCAGCGCTTGGAACACCGTATGGACATCGTGCTCGTTCGGCAGCACCGTATAGGTGAGAACCGGCGCAATGACAGGCGCATCGCCCGCGGGCTCCGCGCCCAGGGCGTCCCCCGGGCGAACGTGCGCAAGACCCGTCACGGCACAAATACCGCCAGCGGCAACTTCCTGGGCAAGCTCGTATTTCTCGCCGTTATAGATGCGCACCTGGTCGATCTTTTGCTCCCAAGTGGAGGCGCCAGAACACCCCTCGACAACTTGCTTTGCACGCAGTACACCGCCCGTCACCTTGACCCAGGCAAGACGCTCGCCGCGATCCCCGCGGCTCACGCGGTAGACACGCGCGGCGAACTCCTGGGGCCATGTTCGCTCGCGCATCAGCGCACATATGCCATCCAGCAGCTCGTCCACGCCTTGGTCCTTGAGCGCCGAGCCCGCAAAGCAGGGAAACAATTTGCGCTCGGCAACCATGCGCGACAGCGTTGCGACGGAAAGCTCACCCACCTCAAGAAACTCCTCGAGCGCTGTCTCGTCCAACGCGGCAGCGTCCTCCTGAACGGCGCCGCCCGCCAGCAGTTCGTTGGCGTCCAGGCAGCCTTCGGAAAGACGCTGCCCGAGCTGCGCCAGCAGTGCATCGCGGCCGGGATTCTCCAAATCGATTTTGTTGATAAAGATGAACGTCGGAATGTCATAGCGCGCAAGCAGGCGCCACAGGGTTTCGGTATGTCCCTGCACGCCATCGTTGGCACCCACAACCAAAATCGCATAGTCCAGCGCACGCAACGTGCGCTCCGCCTCGGCAGAAAAATCGACATGCCCCGGCGCATCCACGAGCATGGCGCGGGTATCGCCATGGTCGAGCACGGCCTGCGACGAGAAAATCGTAATGCCGCGCTCGCGCTCGATCGCGTTAGTGTCCAGATGCGAATCGCCATCGTCCACGCGGCCGCGCTTGCGAATACGACCCGCGTTGAACAGCATGGCCTCGGCCAACGTGGTCTTGCCGGCATCGACATGCGCCAAGATTCCAACGACCGCTTGCTTCGACATGGCTCTCCTCTTATTACAAGCCCATCGCACGCGGCAACGGGCGTTCACGCTCCGCACTGGATGATACAATTTACGAGCCGGCGGGCGAAGCGGGCCCTATCCCCCGACCGAGCTCATCGCTCCGCGTTGCCGCGCGGCGATTTTCGTAGGTTCGCGCCTTGCGAAAGCCGGCTTGCAAAACAGTGCAGCGAACGAAAATGGCCCCACCCGAGGCCATTTTCGTTCGCGCGAATTGTTGATACGCGTCCCCGCTCTTATGCCTCGCGCAGCCAGTCAAACGCAACACGCGGTGTGCCGTCCGACACATACACGATGCCGGCGCGCTCAAACCCCGCCTTGATGCTCGCCCCCTGCATGGGCAGGTTGTCCTGATGCGTGTCGATGCGCAGGTGATCGGCACGCTCCTTGGCAAAGGCAAACATCGCAGCCGCGATACCGTGCACGGTGCCATCGGACGCCACACGGTGCAGCACGGCGTATGGAGTGTCGCTACGCCATTGCCCGTCCTCAATTACGTCATAGCACTCGTCCGGGCCCGGTAAAAAGGCAAACGTCGCCACCACGCGGCCGTCGACTTCGCACACATAGCTGCCACCGGCGGCGATATCGGCAGCCAGCTGCTCGGCAGAAGGCGTGCCCTCGGGCCATTGCGTGGCGTTGCCATGCGCGCGCATAAAGGCGCGGGCAGCGTCGTAGATAGCCATGACGGCGGGAATGTCGGTATCGAGGGTTTTTCTTATCATCACGCGGCGACCTCATGTTTATTGGTATCACTTTGATTGAGCAATGATACCAACGTTTAGGGAAGGGCGCGAAGCAGATGGGAAGCAAAAAGCGAGCCGCCTGGTCAAAGGCCAAAAGCGAGTTTTTGGGCGCTGCCACCGGCGGCGATATGAGCGACCTGTTTGCGCGCGAGGATGAGCGCCGCGACGCCCTGGACGCCGAGCGAGATGAGGCCTGGCGCTACAAGTCGTGCGAGCGAAAAAACCGTTACGACACGCGCG
>CABUZE010000112.1 GCA_902495955.1 uncultured Collinsella sp.
ACAAAAAAGACGGCCAACCGAAGTTGACCGTCTCAACAATCTTTGGGTGGGCCGTCAGGGGTTCAGCCTGCTTCGCAGGCGGCCGCTGCGGCGCTTTCGCGCCTTGCGCGCTGCGCTGGCAAACGCTCACGCGTTTACTCAGCTCCGCGCCCCGACGGGTTCGAACCCATGAAAGGGCGACAAAAAAGACGGCCAACCGAAGTTGACCGTCTCAACAATCTTTGGGTGGGCCGTCAGGGGTTCGAACCCTGGACCTTGGGATTAAAAGTCCCCTGCTCTGCCAGCTGAGCTAACGGCCCGCGGGTGGCATTGTACCACGGTCTGGGACTATTCCCAACTCCATTGGCCGTTCTGGAAAATCACAACTTCACGTCCATCAGGCGTAATGCCCGTAATATCGATGTCGTCCGTGCCGATCATAAAATCGACGTGCGTGCTCGAGACGTTAACGCCATGCTCCAGGAGCTCTTCCTTGGACATGTCGTACCCACCCTCGATGCATTCGGGGAAACCGACACCTAGCGCGAGATGGCAGCTAGCGTTCTCGTCATAGAGCGTGTCATAGAACAGAACGCCGCTTTCGCGGATCGGAGTGTTCTTGGAAATGAGCGCGACCTCGCCCAGATGAGCGGCACCTTCATCGGTGTCAATAATGCTCGCAAGCGTTGCCTTGCCCACGCGGGCGTCGTAGTCCACCACGCGGCCGCCCTCGAACTTAATCCAAAAATCTTCGACTTTATTGCCGTGGTGGATGAGCGGCATGGCCGAGTACACGATACCGTCGGCGCGCATGCGATCGGGCGAGGTGAAGACTTCCTCGGTGGGAATGTTGGGGAAGAAGGGGTGTCCATCGAGCGTCTTGCCCTTGCCGCCGGCCCACTCGTGACCCTTCGTCATGCCAATCGTCAGATCGGTTCCATTTGCCGCGGTGTAATGCAGGTAGTCGAAACGATTGTCGTTCAGGAAACGCAGGTTCTTTTCGAATGCGGCGTCATGGAGTTCCCAGTCGCTCTCCGGGTCCTGGCCATCGGCGCGCGCGGTGTGCAGAATCGCATTCCACAGTTTATAGATTGCAACCTCATCGGCGTCTCCTGGGAACACCTCGTGCGCCCAAGCCACGACCGGAGCGCCGGCGATGCACCACGGATTGATGTTGTAATCCAGTCCACGGCGGAAAACTTTGCACTGCGTATTCCTCGCCTTTGATGCCGCGGCCGGCTTGGCTGGATCGATGCCCTTGAGGGCCGCAGGATCCGCACCTTCGATAAAGACAAAGCAGGCACCATCCTGGGCCAAGGAATCCAGCTGCATGCGCTTCCACTCGGGTGTCTGCTCAAAATAGCTTTTCTCGACATGCTCGTACGTGAGCCTCGTCACGGCATCATCGGCCCAAATGACCGTCACGTGGCCGGCGCCGGCAGCATAGGCCTCCGCGACCACCACGCGCGCAAACGGCGCGCACTCGACCGGAGACTGAACGACGACTTCCTGGCCGGGCTTAACGTTTACGCCCTTGCGGACGACCAGGCGCGCGTAGTTTTTAATCTTGGGCTCCAGGGCCTTCATGCCCTCCAGAGCCTCTTCGACCGTCAGGGCAGCTCGAATCATGTGCCACTCCATCTATCTATAGAACAGTAAAAAGGCGCGCCGCAAAAACGACGCGCCTTATATCTTAGCGATAAGTATGTATACAAACGCTACTTCTTCTTGGAGTCCTTCTTGTCCTCCTCGGCAGCCGCGCGCTCAATAAGAGCGTTGAGCTTGTTCTCGGACATGCCCTCGGCCTGCGCGCGGTACATGTTGCGCAAGGGACGAATACGAGCGAAGTCATAGATAAAGTCGCCCAAAATGATGACATAGGACAAAACAATGCCGACCATCTGGACAGGGCTGGACACCATGCCAGCGGGAGCGAAGTACAGCGAGGCCCAAATTGCCACGACGAGCACCATGCCAATGGCGAGCACAATCCACCAGATGCGACGGCGCTTGGTGTAGTCCTCGTCCTGCTTGAGGAGGATATTCGACACCGTATAGATGCGGTCCTCCTTGGCACGCTGCTTAGCCTTGCGGGCGCGCTTCTCCTCTTTAGAGAGGCCCTCGAGGTTCTCGCCCTTCTCGAGCTCTTTGCGGCGTGCCTTAGACGAAGCCGGCACGACGCGAACGGAGCTCGCTGCTTGGCGGGCGGGCTTAGCAGATGCGGCAGACTTGCGCGCAACCCCGGTAACTTCGTGGGATTGCGTGCGCTTGTTCGTGGCGCTACGGGTACTCACTTATGCGTTCTCCTTCATGCTTGTGAACTGGGAGCCCGTGATGATTTGGAAGGCCTCGCGATAGCGCTCGGACGTGCCATCGATGACCTCGGCGGGCAGGTGCGGGGTCTCCCCCGTCATATCCCAGTTGGCCTTGAGCCAATTGCGGACGAATTGCTTGTCGTAGCTAGGCTGGATCTTGCCCTCCTCGTAGCTGGCGGCAGGCCAGAAACGGCTGGAGTCGGGCGTGAGGCACTCGTCGATCAGCGTGACCTTGCCATCGATGACACCAAACTCGAACTTGGTGTCGGCAATGATGATGCCACGGGTCGCGGCGTACTCGGCAGCGGCCTTGTAGATCTTGAGGGAAAGGTCACGAATCTGCGTGGCGATGTCCTCGCCCACGATCTCGCAGCAACGCTCGAACGAGATGTTCTCGTCGTGGTCACCGCTCTCGGCCTTCGTGGACGGCGTGAACAACGGCTCGGGAAGCTTGGAAGCCTCGGTCAGGCCCTCAGGCAGCTGGATGCCGCAGACGGTGCCGTTCTCGTCGTAGGTCTTCTTGCCCGAACCGGTCAGATAGCCGCGGACGATACACTCGATAGGAATCGTCTGGGCCTTCTTAACCAGCATGGCGCGGCCAGCGAGGTAGTCACGATACTCAGCAAACTCCTCGGGGAAATCCGCCGGGTCGATGGAAACGAGATGGTTGGGGACGATGTCGGCAAACTTATCGAACCAGAATGCCGAGATGCGATTGAGCACCTCTCCCTTAAACGGAATCTCGTCGGGAAGAATGAAGTCGAACGCAGAAATGCGGTCGGTGGCGACCATCAGCAGGTTTTCACCGGCATCGTAAATATCACGAACCTTGCCACGGGAATCCGGACGACGCTCCATCGTTGTCACGTGAGTCACTCCTTACCTAAATACGACAGAAATGCGGGTTCTTTCCCGCATGTTTTCGCAAACTCGGAGCGGCAGGGACGCGGCCCCTCCTTCACCGAATAGCGAAAAGCTAGTGCTCCATTGTAGTAGATGCCGCGTCCGCCGTGTGCTCGCGAGGCAGATGAATCGTAAAAGTCGTACCCTTTCCAAGCTCCGACTCCACGGATATGTAGCCATGGTGACGCTCGACGATCTGCTTGGTCACGGCGAGGCCGACGCCCAGGCCGCCAGCTTCGCGGGCGCGGCTGGCATCGGCGCGCCAAAACCGCCCGAAGATGCGCGACAGATCGTCCTTGGCAATACCGATGCCGGTATCAGAAACGGCAATGCTGACGTGCTTGCGGTCACTGAGCACCGACACCACGACCCAACCGCCCTCGGGGGTGTAGCGCATGGCGTTGCTCATGAGGTTGATAACACATTGCGTGATCATGTCGGGATCGGCCTCGACGACATCGTCGTGCCCTTGGGTTTCATCTGCAAAGCGAAGACGAAGGTCACGGTCGGCAAACAGACGCTCCTGGCCGTTCACAATCGATCGCACGAACGGAACCATGTCCACCGGTTCCAGGTTGAGCGGCGCGGTGCTGTTTTCCATGCGCGACAGGTCGAGCATCTGCTGCACCAGACGGGCCAGACGACGCGTCTCGGATGCGACTGTCTCCAGGTGTTCGTCGTCGGTGGGATACACACCGTCTTGCATGGCCTCGACCGTCGCAAGCATGGCCATGAGCGGCGTGCGCAGCTCGAGCGCAACATCCGAGGTGATGCGGCGCTCGTGC
>CABUZE010000113.1 GCA_902495955.1 uncultured Collinsella sp.
ATCGCGCAAAAGACCGCCGCCCAGACCGCAGACCACCGCGAGCGCGACCGCGCCCACCAGGTCAAGCTTATGTTCGCGCGCGACCAGCACGCCCGAGATCGATGCAGCGACAACGGCGAACATCTCGAGCCAAAATGGGATAGCGACCATGGCATCCGAGGCATGTGAGGTAACGGTTATAGCGGCGACGACGGGCAAGATGGGGTCCTTTGAGTTACGGGTTTGAACAATGCCCGTACATAGTACATGTTCGGCGCCGATTGCGACCCTATTGCTCGGCAAACGGTCGGGACTGGGCGCGGGCGTGGCGCTGCTGGAATGCCAGGGATCCAAAACATGTACGTCACCCTCCAAAAACGACATTTTTTGACATCTTCGGAGGCTGACGTACATGTTTGGGTTGAGCTCACAGCATGAGTGAGTTAATTTACTCACATCCGGTATATTTCCCCACTTCAACGGACATAAGAGTTGGATACCGGCTCAGAGCGAGAGGCCCTCAATGGATACTCCTGTTCTCATTTCGCATAAAACCGCATGGCTTGTCCATCATGCGCCCCAGAATTTGGTTCAGTCTCTTGCGCGGCACGACTACCAGATAGGCGTACGAGGCATCTCCACCCAGCAACGCGTTGCGCGCATACGACAGGCCCTTACCGACTGTGGCATTCCGTCCGATATGCTCAAAACTATCGATATCTCGGTTGTATTCGAATTCGAGCGAATTCGCACCAAAGGCGTCATTTGCCACATTCTTGGACAAAATCTTCCCTACGAGCATATTGACGAGTTGACGCCCGGAATCTTCATCACCGACGAAGCCTTCACCTTTGTGCTCGCTGCCGAGTGGATGGATAGGATCGAATATCTCGAATATGGCTATGAAGTTTGCGGCGATTATCGCATGAGGCTCAATCCCGCCGACCCTTATACCGAGCAACCAGCCACCACCTCCAAGGATGAAATAACCGAACTGCTCGATCGGCACCCCGGCAAACCCGGTGCCACACGTGCACGGCTCGCGCTCAGGCACATCTACAATCACTCGGCCTCGCCTATGGAGACCGCTTCGGCAATCGCCCTCTCGCTCCCAACAAGCGAAGGCGGCGTTGGCATCCGAGGTATCGAACTCAACAAACCGCTCGAGATCCCTCAACGTCTCTGGCATTGCGCCAAAGCTCGAACACTCAAAATCGATGCGCTCGTTACCTACAAGCGCAGGGAACTCGGTATCGAATATAAGGGCGGCTTTCACGATGAGTTCGAGCGCAAGGGAGCAGATGCGGAGCGAGAGGCCGTTCTCTCCCAAATGGGATATCGAATCGTTACGCTCACTTCGGCTCAGTTCGGCAGCCAGCTCGCCTTTCACCGCGCCATGAACAACATTCGCGAAGCACTCGGCATGCCTCGCTGTACCGACACCGGGTACCAGCGAAAGCAAAACGAACTACGCAAGGCACTTATCCGTAACTGGAAAGGCATGCAAGACGAGGAGACGCCTTCCGAATAGCGCCACTCCCGTGAGCTCAATCCAAATGTGTACGTCACCCTCCAAAGATGTCGAAAAATGTCGTTTTTGGAGGGTGATGTACATGTTTGGGGAAGCGTGGGATCGAGACGTATTTCGATAACAAAAAAGCCCCCAATATTGGGAGCTTTCTCAACCAAAATGGCGGAGGAGGAGGGATTCGAACCCTCGTGACCTTATACAGGCCAAACGGTTTTCGAGACCGCCGCATTCAACCACTCTGCCACCCCTCCGCGTGGGGTAAAAACAAAGCAGGCTCGAAGGCCTGCTTTGGAATTAACTGGCGGAGAGTCAGGGATTTGAACCCTGGAGACGCTTTTGACGCCTACACGATTTCCAATCGTGCTCCTTCGGCCACTCGGACAACTCTCCGTTAAATGCGAAAGTCAGTATACACGAGGAATCGCAAAGTGCAAACAGAAAAGTTGGCATTTTTTGAAACGCTTGGCTTCGTGACGGGATCTAGGAGGCCAAAAACGGGCTCTGACCAGCATGGCTGCATACAGCAAATTGTTCAAAATGAGTATTTATAAACGACGTGGCAGCAATTTTAAAAATCTTTGAACGGTGTTGTGAACCACTGGTATGCATTTCGCGACCACAGCCTTGCAATTGCCGACCTGCGGTTTGATTTGGTTTGTCCCCGCAGCGCCGTATCTTGTCCACAGATTCGTCAAGCATTTGGTCAGCATTTGGTTGGAAGACGCATGAAGTGCCGTGTGAGTATGGACATATGTGGAGGTCATGAGGTTGTAGCTGCATATTCTTGCAACCTGGGAGGTTGAAAGATATTATTACCAAGTCTTTTCCTGCTTCAGGCGCACCTTCACGACCTGAAGCCACATTTGCCCAGAGGAGGTGACAATATGAAGGCTTATGAACTGCTGTTCTTTGTTGACCCGTCGCTCGACCCCGAGACTCGTCTCGCTGTTATGAAGCGTATCGATACCACGATCGCTGAGGGCGCTGGCAAGGTCGACTCCGTTGACGAGTGGGGCAAGCGCAAGCTCGCCTACGAGATCAACGACCTCACCGATGGTGACTACACCCTCATCAACTTCCACGCAGATCCTACCCAGATCGCCGAGCTTGATCGCGTCCTGCGCATCACCGACGCTGTGGTTCGCCACATGATCGTCCGTCGCGACGACCAGGAGTAAGACTGTCGTTTTGGACTGGGCTTGTGCCCCAAGAGGAAGTAGTGAGTTATGAGCATCAATCGAGTGAACATCACCGGTAACCTCACGCGTGATCCCGAGCTGCGCGCCACCGCCGGCGGAACCCAGGTTCTGTCCTTTGGCGTCGCCGTGAACGATCGTCGCCGCAACCCGCAGACTGGCGAGTGGGAGGACTATCCCAACTTTGTCGACTGCACTATGTTCGGCACGCGCGCCGAAGCCGTGAGCCGTTTCCTGGCAAAGGGAAACAAGGTCGCGATCGAGGGCAAGCTGCGCTACAGCTCTTGGGAGCGCGACGGCCAGCGCCGGAGCAAGCTTGAGGTCATCGTCGATGAGATCGAGTTTATGAGCTCCCGTGGTGGTCAGGGTGGCTACGATCAGGGCGGTTACGCCCCCGCAGCTCCCGCGCCCGCAGCACGTCCTGCCGCACCGGTGGCAACGCCGCCCGCGGTCGACGTCTACGATGAGGACATCCCGTTTTAAGGGCTGTTCACCTATTTTTGAGTGAGAGGCGGCTTCGGTTCGCCGAAGTTGCCAAACGAAAGGTATTTTGACATGGCTAATGATTTTTCTGCACGTCAGCCGCGTCGTAAGTACTGCCAGTTCTGCAAGGAGAACACTGAGTTCATCGACTATAAGGACACTCAGCTTCTCCGTAAGTACATGACCGACCGTGGCAAGATCAAGCCCCGTCGCGTCACTGGCGCTTGCACGCAGCATCAGCATGACATCGCCAACGCCATCAAGCGCGCCCGCGAGATGGCTCTCCTGCCGTACACCGTCCCCGTGGTTTCCTCTCGTGGCAACCGCGACCGCGGCTAAGAAGGGAGACGCATCATGAAGGTTATTCTTCTCGATGAGATCAAGGGCAAGGGCGGCGAGGGTGACGTCGTAGAGGTCGCTCAGGGTTACGCTGAGAACTTCCTGTTCCCCAAGAAGCTCGCTGTTGCCGCCACCAAGGGCAACCTCAAGCAGCTTGACGAGCGTCGCAACAACATCGCCAAGCGCGAGGCCGTCCGTCTGGCTACCGCCAACGAGACCAAGGCTGCCTTCGAGGGCAAGACGGTCACCGTTGACGTCAAGGTCGGCGACGAGGGCATCCTCTTTGGCTCCGTTACCGCCGCCATGATCGCTGACGCCATCAAGGCTCAGCTCGGTATGGACATCGACCGCAAGCGCGTCGAGCTCGGTAAGCCCATCAAGGTTGCCGGTGCCCACACCGTTGCCATCTCGCTGTACCGCGAGATCAAGGCCGAGGTTGTCGTTC
>CABUZE010000114.1 GCA_902495955.1 uncultured Collinsella sp.
CCGGCGAGGCCACCAAGATCGTCGGTTCGTTCTGCGTCTACGTGCCCGAGGAGATCGTACTTGCCTGTGACGGCATTCCCGTGGGCCTGTGCTCGGGTGCCGATTGGGCAACGGACAAGGTCGAGGAGCACTTGCCGCGCAACACCTGCCCGCTCATTAAGAGCTTTGCCGGCTTTAAGCTGGGCGAGGTCTGCCCCTACATCGAGTCGAGCGACTTGGTAGTCGGCGAGAACACCTGCGATGGCAAGAAGAAGGCCTACGAGTTCTTTGCCACGCAAAAGAACATGTACGTCATGGATATCCCCAACGTGCACGACGAGTCGACGCTCGTGACCTGGAAAGCCGAGGTTAAAAAGCTTGCCGCCAAGATCGAGGAAGAGTGCGGCGTCAAGATTACGCCCGAGCGCCTGAAGGCTGCCATCCACGCCGTCAACGAGAAGCGTCGCGCCCTGCAGCGTCTGGCTGCCACGCGCGCTGCCGATCCGGCGCCCATCAGCGGTCTCGACAGTCTGCTGACCGTTCAGGCCGCCTTTATGGATGACACGCCGCGCCTGACCGGCGCCATCAACGAGATGGCGGCTGAGTGCGAGCAGCGTGTTGAGACCGGCGAGGGCGTGGCGCCCAAGGGGACCAAGCGCATCCTGTACACCGGCACGCCCATGGCCGTGCCCAACTGGAAGCTGTTCAACCTCATCGAGAAGGCCGGCGGCGTTGTGGTAGGCGAGGAGTCCTGCACGGGCTCGCGCTACTACAAGGACCTGGTCGACGAGTCCGGCGAGACGGTCGACGAGATGCTCGACGCCATCGCCGAGCGCTACTTTAAGATTAACTGTGCTGTCTTTACGCCCAACGACCAGCGTATGAAGGACATTGTCCAGATGGCCAAGGACCTGCATGCCGACGGCATCGTCGACGTGGCCCTGCAGTTCTGCACGCTCTACGAGATGGAATCGTTTGCCGTGGAGAAGGCCGCCGAGGAGGCCGGCATTCCGTTTATGCACATCACGACCGACTACGCCGGCGAGGATGCCGGTCAGCTCCAGACCCGCATCGAGGCCTTCCTGGAAACTATTTAGAGCTATCCGTCCCGGCGGCTTCCCCAGGTACCCGATCTTGCCGTTCAAACCGTCGCTTGCGTACAAAAATACGCGGCGCTCCTCTTTCACGGCAACCTGGGGCACCTGGGAAAGCCGTTTCCTTGGTTGGTTAAAAGGTTTGTTAAGGAGCTATATGTCGGAAAATATTGAGCAGCCGTTGCCGCGCACGTTTGAGGAGTTCAACGAGCAACGCAAGGCGGCGTTTATTCGCGTCAAGGATTACAAGCAGGCGGGTAATCGCCTGGTCGGCTTTTTGTGCAGCTATACGCCGCTCGAGATTATCGATGCCGCGGGGGCCGCAAGTGTCGCTCTGTGTGGTACGTCCGACGAGGTGATTCCTGAGGCCGAGAAGGTGCTGCCGGCAAACCTCTGCCCGCTCATCAAGTCGACGTACGGCTTTGCCTACTCGCAAAAGTGCCCGTTTACGTACTTTAGCGACATGATCATCGGCGAGACCACCTGCGACGGCAAGAAGAAGATGTACGAGTTACTTAACGAGCTCAAGCGCACGCACATTCTGCACCTGCCACAGGGTCGCGATCGCGCCTACGAGCGCGAGGGCTGGTACGAGGAGTGCCGTCTGCTCAAGGAGGAGCTCGAGAACTTCTACGGTATTACGATCACCGATGACGACCTGCGCGCTGCCGTCCGTCGTCGCAATCGCCTGCGTGCTGCCCAGCTCGAGATGTTTGCGCTGCAGGCCAACCAGCCGGCGGCCATGAGTGGCGTCGACCTGATGAGCACTATGTTTGCCGGTACGTTCAGCTTTGATATCGAGGCCTATACGCAGCAGCTGGAGCAAAAGGTCGCCAAGCTGCGCGAGGCCTACGATGCGGGCGAGCGCCCGGTTGCAGCGGATGCCAAGCGCATTCTGATCACCGGCTGCCCGGTGGGCGGCGTGATTAACAAGATCGGCCGTACTATCGAGTCCAACGGCGGCGTGGTCGTGTGCATGGACGACTGCTCGGGCGAGCGCACGGCGGCCATGATGATCGACCCGGAGGCTCCCGACATCCTTCGCGCCATCGCCGACCGCTACCTGGATATTAACTGCTCGGTCATGACGCCCAACGACGGTCGTATGGATAACACGCTGGCCATGTGCGAGAAGTATCACGTCGATGGCGTAGTGGAGAGCGTGCTCCAGGCGTGCCACACCTTCAACGTTGAGAGTGCGCGCATGCAGGAGGCCGTCGAGGGTGCGGATATTCCGTACATGAAGATCGAGACCGACTACAGCAACGGCGACATGGGTCAGATTGAGACCCGCATCGCCGCCTTCATCGAAACCCTCTAGCTTTCTCAGGCACCGGATCTTGCCCCTCAAACCGTCGCTTGCGTACCCAAAGTACGCTGCGCTCCTCTTTCGGGGCAATCTCCGGCACCTGAGAAACCTAGAGCTAAGGCGCCTGAACGCGCCGCTGTCTTTGATGTTTAGATTGGGAGAGAGCCATGATAGGGGTCGGGATCGATATCGGGTCTACGGCGGCTAAGGCTGCTGTGGTCGACGGGGAGGGTTCGGTGGCGTGGACGTGCGTGCAGCCAACCGGGTTCTCCTCGGTCGATGCTTCCGAGCGGCTGCGCGAGGCACTGGCAGCGGCGGGTTATGACGTGACGGGTGACGATGTTCGCGTGGTCGCGACTGGCTACGGCCGTGTCGCCGTGCCCTATGCGCACAAGGTCGTGACCGAGATCACCTGTCACGGTACCGGTGCCGTGCGCCTGTTTGGCGACCACGGCACCGTGATCGACGTTGGCGGCCAGGACACCAAGGTCATTCAGCTAAAAAGTGGCCGCGTGGCCAAGTTTGCCATGAACGACAAGTGCGCCGCCGGCACGGGGCGCTTTCTGGAGATTATGGCCGACCGCCTGGGCATTACCCAGCAGCAGATGGCCGACCTTGCGCGTTCCGGTGAGCCCACCAAGATATCCAGCATGTGCACGGTCTTTGCCGAAAGCGAGGTCATCAGCCTGATCGGTCGTGGCGAGCCGCGCGAGAACATTGCGCGTGGCGTGATCGAAAGCGTCGTGTCGCGCGTGGCGACTATGGCCGGCCAGGCGGCGGGCGTCCCGTACTATCTGACCGGCGGTCTGTGCGAGAACACCTACGTTGTGGAGCGGCTGGCCGCGCTGCTGGGGTCGCCGGTGACCACCTCGCCCCAGGCTCGCTTTGCCGGAGCGATCGGCGCGGCGATTCGCGCACAGGCGCTAGGGTGATGTATCGGCCGTGGAAGCGCGTTCATGCGTATACTGGGATGCATTGTTTGTGTTTGAGAGGAGGTATCGATGGCTGACGATCAGATTAAGCTCACGTCTATGACGGCCGCGAGCGGTTGAGCCGCTAAGCTGGCTCCCGGAGCCCTCGCCCAGGTCCTGGGCGATTTACCCAATGTGCATAACGACAACTTGCTCGTGGGGTTCGATACCTCTGACGATGCGAGCGTCTTCCGCGTAGGGGAGAATCTGGGCCTCGTGCAGTCCATCGACTTCTTCCCACCGATGGTCGACGACCCGTTCCTGTTTGGCCAGATCGCGGCGGCAAACTCGCTGTCGGACATATACGCCATGGGTGGACGACCGAGCCATGCCATGAACTTGCTGTGCATCCCGAGCTGTCTGGGCGTTGAGGTTGCCGGTCAGATTCTGGCGGGCGGCGCCGACAAGTGCGTCGAGGCGGGCTGCTCCATCGCGGGCGGCCACACCATCAACGACGACGAGCCCAAGTACGGTCTGTCCGTGAGCGGCTTTGTCGCGCTCGACCGCATGCTCGCCAACAGCGGCGCGCGCGTGGGCGATGCGTTGCTGCTGACCAAGGCGGTTGGCTCGGGCATCATCACCACGGCCATTAAGGGCGAGCTTGTCGAGCAG
>CABUZE010000115.1 GCA_902495955.1 uncultured Collinsella sp.
GTCGAGCTCGGGGACATCCTCCTCGTGTGCAAAGGACAGGTGGGCAAGCTCAAAGACGTCGGCCACATGCTGAGCGCTCTTGGTAAACGAGATGATGTAGCGGTGCGCCATCTTCTTGCCGTAGCGCTTTTGGATGGAGCCGATAGCGCGGAAGGTATCGATGACCTCGCGCGTCATGGGCTGCAGGTCGCCATGGATACCGTACTCGTGGATATCCATGAGGGCGCGGGCATGCACCACGGAGTGCTGACGGAACTCCATCTCGACCATGTGGAAGCCGAAGGACTCGACCTGCCAGATGATGGTCTGCACCGGACCGTAGGCGGCACGGACGGCACCGCAGGCAGCCAGCGAACGCTGGACGACACGCAGGTCATCCAGGAACTCATCGGCGCTGTGATACATCGTGTCGGTGATACGACGCACGGTGGCGTTCAGACGGTCGGCCATGACGAGCATGACGGCGCGATGCGGCTCGTGCTCGGAGATCAGCTCGGCGCGGGCCGTGTAACGAGGGCTCATCTCGACCTGATGGTTCCACAGGTTAATGAGCTCGGCCGACGGCTTGCTGTAGGTGGCCTCGAGCGTGAGGTTGCGGCCGATGTGGCGGCACTTGTCCTCGAGCTTGAGCACCATGTGCGTAAAGTACTTGGCGGCGACCTCACGGCTCACCTTGGCGGTGACGTTGGGGTTACCGTCGCGGTCGGAACCGATCCAGCTGCCGGGATGGAAGAACGCCGGGCACAGCGGCGGCACAGTACCGGCCTTGTCGCCCAGCACCCAATCGTCAAAACGACGATAGATAACGGGGATAACGTCGAACAGCGTGTTATCGAAGATGTCGATGATGGTATCGGCTTCCTCGACCGGCGTGGGCTTCTTGAGCGCGATGGGACTCGTACGCACCAGGGCGTCGATCTCCTGCAGCATATGGCGCTCGTTCTCCACCAGGTCGGAGCCGCCCAGACGCGGACGCTCCTCCAGCAGGTTGGAGATACGGCGGATCTTGCCCTCGACGGCCTTACGACGGGCCTCGGTGGGATGTGCGGTAAAGACAGGGTGGAACTCGAGCTTGTCGAGCAGCTCGTTGGCACCCTCGACACCCAGCTCATTCACCAGCTGGTGATAGGCAACGGTAAGCTCGTTGGCAGGATCGACCTCGGTATCGGTCGACGCACCGGCCTCGCGCTCGCGCAGCTGCGCCACACGGTAGTTCTCCTCCGACAGGTTTGCCAGATGGAAAAAGCTCGTAAAGGCGCGAACGATGACCTGCTGCTTATCGAGCGGCAGGCTGTCGATCAAATCGACGACCTCACGAAATGCCACGGCAGTGGGCTCGTCGGCGGTGGGCACGCCCTGCTCGTCGACGGCTTCGTCGGCAGCGCAGGTACCGGGGTTGCCGGCATTGACCACAATCTCGGCTGTCAAAATCTTGTCGAACAGGTCCGCGATCTCGGGATCATACTCGCTAAGCACACGGCGCTCCAGGCGCAAGAACAGCGCCAGATTGTCGCGCAGCTCCTCGGGGATCTCGATCTCGGCGAGACGCTCCCTGGACTCGGCATTCGAGCCGATTCGGTTAACGAGGCGGTTGACCACGGCAGCGACGCGCGCCGCGGCTTCGGGTACAGACTGGTTGCTTAGGTTCTCAGCCACGTTTCCTCCCATTCCTCCTTCTATGCACGTAACATGCGGTATTCATTATAGGCGCTTGAGAAATACTTTCGACACTGATTGCGCTTTACCACACAAAAGTATTTTCTGCATTGCAAAGGTTTTTGCCCTAAATGGTCGTATTTCTCGGTGGGCGGCATACGTAAACGGGGGCATTCCGCATAAAAGCGAAACACCCCCGTAACAATCGCTCTCCATGAGCAGGGCACGTTAGCAGGCCCGAAGCTCAAAAAGATGCGCTACAGGCGCTCGCGAACCGCCTCGACGACGTTGTCCAGATCGGCGAGCACCTCGTCATGGCTCTGCATGTCGCGCACTTTGACCTTGCCGGCGGCAAGCTCGTCGCCACCCAGGACCAAGATGAGCTTGGCGCCTACCTTATCGGCTTGCTTAAACTGGGCCTTGAGCGAACGACCCTGATAGTCGGCCTCGGTCACGATACCTGCGGCGCGAAGCTCCTGCGTAATGGCAAAGACGTTCTGACGCAGCTCCTTGCCGGCGTTGGCGACATAGACGCACGGGGCCTCATCGGCACCCAAATCGCTGCCAAAGGCCTGCAGGGCCAGCAGGGCGCGCTCAAAACCGACAGCAAAGCCGACGCCCGCCGTGGGCTTGCCACCCTCGAGCTCGACCAGGCCATCGTAGCGGCCGCCGCCGCCGATGGAGCCGACGCCGGCGCCAGGGGCCTCGACCTCAAAGACAGTACGGGTGTAGTAGTCCAGGCCGCGCACCAAGGTGGGATCCTCGACATACTCGATACCGGCGGCATCCAGATAGCGCTTGACCTGCTCGTAGTGCTCGCGGCACTCATCGCACAGGTTGTCACCCATCAGCGGAGCCTCGGCCATGATCTCGCGGCAGTGGTCGTTCTTGCAGTCGAAGGCACGCAGCGGGTTGAGCTCGGCGCGCTCGCGGCACTCATCGCACATCTCGTCGGCGTGATCGAGGATGAACTGCTTAACCTGCTCGCGATAAGCCGGACGGCACTGGGCGTCACCCATCGAGTTGATGAGCAGACGAAGCTTGGAAAGATCGAAGCCCAGGCGCTTGTAGAACTCCATGAGCATGATGATGCACTCGGCGTCTGCCGCCGGATCGGGAGCGCCAAGCCACTCGATGCCTACCTGGTGGAACTGACGCAGGCGACCCTTCTGGGGACGCTCGCCACGGAACATGGCCTCGGCGTAGTAAGCCTTAAACGGCGTGGAGCCCTGGGGCACCAGATTGTTCTCGACGACGGCGCGCACCACGCCGGCCGTGCCCTCGGGGCGAAGTGCCAGGCGCTGCTTGGGCTTGAGTTTGGTGTCGGTGCCCTCGGTAAAGACGCGCTCCAGGTTGGCACCGCTGAACACGCGGAACATTTCCTTGCGCACGACGTCGGTCGACTGGCCGATACCGTGGACAAACACGTCAACCTGCTCGATCGCGGGCGTCTCGATGGGTTTAAAACCAAACGGCTCGAACACGCCGGCCGCAATCTGCTGCATCTTTTGCCAGGCGCGCATCTCGGCGCCGATAAGGTCGCGGGTTCCCTCCGCCTTCTGTGCCTGCATGGGCAAACACCTTTCTTTTGTATCGCGTCATAGGTAGTGGACATTATACGGCACAAAGCAGCAACGCGGCGGCGCGCCAGACCGAACGAGGGTATGGGGGCAAGTTAGGCCAGACGCGCCGCCGCGGACGCAGCGGACAAGCGGCGATGCGCTTTGGCCTACCTACTCCCCCGCCACGCTCGCGCGCAGCTTGGCGGCGATGGGCTCGGATGCCAGCAGGAACACGAGCATGACCGCGGAGCACGCCAGGCACACAATCCAGGTGCTCGCAAAGGAGCCCGTGGCATCGAACAGCACGCCCGAGACAATGGCGCCCACGGTGCCGCCGACCATCTCGAGCGAGGTAATGGTGCCCGTGACCTTACCGAGGTCGGCCATGCCAAACTGCTCGGACGCGGCGATGGTAGGCGTGATGGTGCCCATGCACGTTCCGATACCAAAGCTCACGGCAGCCACGATGGAACCAAGATCGGTCGCGGGGAAGCACAGGGCGACGCAGGCGATAATGCACGCAATGGAGCCAAGGATATTGCCAAAGCGCAGACCAAAGCGGTCATAGATCGCACCGAGCGAAATCTTGGCGATAACGACGGTGACCATGTAGGCCGAAAGCACGGTACCTGCCCACATGGGATCGTGGCCGCCCGTGACGATCTTGGCGCCGTTGACGGTAACACTCGTCATGTTGGTGACCTGGTTGGGCAAGATGGCGCCGTTAACGAGACCCATA
>CABUZE010000116.1 GCA_902495955.1 uncultured Collinsella sp.
CGCGCTGTGCCTTCTATCTTATGTTTCTTGCCGTTTACCTGCGCGAATACGAAGAAAAGGAAACCGCCGAGCGAGAGCGCTGGATGCTCGAAACCCACGACAGCGCCGCCATCAAAGAGCTCGAGGCTTGGCGTCAATCTGGGCGCGAGCTGTCGATTCTTCGCCACGATATGCGCCACTTCCTACGCGGCCTGGCCGCTTTAATTGAGGAGGGCCACACCGACGAGGCGCTCAAACGCATCGATGAACTCTGCGAAGCCGGCGATCGCACCGCCGTACGCCGCTTCTGCGCCAACGAGACCGTAAACATCGCGCTTTCGTCATTTAACTCGGATATCAATAGAAACGGCATTACCGCCAACCTGCGCGCCGCCGTACCCGAAACCATCCACGTAGGTGACGCCGACCTGTTTAGCGTGCTCTCAAATGCCTTGGAAAACGCTATCACCGCCGCGAGCGCCGCGCCCCAGGGAAAGCGATTCGTCGACTTTGACCTGCGATTAGAGGACGGCCAGCTGCTGCTGTTAGTTTCCAACACGTTTGACCGCGCGCCGCGCATGGTCGACGGCATGCCCGTGACCCGGCATGCGGGCCACGGCTTTGGCACCAAGAGCATCAAACTTGCCGTGGAGCGCATGAACGGCAACTGTCAGTTCCGCATTAACGGCGATCGGTTTGAGCTGCGCGCTGTGATGTAGAAGTGCGGCGCCGATCTCGCGGCGTGTCTTGCCCGCCAGGCAATCGCTCACCGGCGCCAATCCGCTACAGCGGAGCGGCCGCCGGGGTCAGCTGCTTGATGTAGGCCCACATGCGCTGCTTGGCCGCTTTGTCGGTCCGCGCCGCCTCAAAGCCATCGAGCGCGAGCACGCGGCGGCCCTGCACATGGGCGACCAGGCCGGGCTTGAGCATGGCGGTGTCGAAGTCATCGATCGCCACGAGCATATCGGCGTAGGTCTCGCGCATGGCATCAGCCGCGTTGTTGTCGAGCAGCAGCACCGCCTCGGGGTCCAAAGCCTCAAGCGCCTCACGGAACAGCTCGCACGGCAGAGTCTCGCCCACCGCGACCGTCCCATCACCCACGCCGGCGACGCTTGCCAGCACGCAAAAATCCTCGGGCGCGTAGCCGATGGCCCCAAGCGCCTTGCGCAACGCCGCGCCATCCGGGCCGGCGGCAAGCTCGCCACCCGAACGCTCGGCCTCGTCCAGATCGCCTTTGACCAGTACGATCGGCGAGCACGCGTTGCCCGCGATACGCACGCCACGGGCCGCAAGCGATGCAAGCTCCTGCTCGGCCGCTTGGGCGATGGCTTCTTTTTTCTGGCTTTGTGACGTGGGCATGCGCTCTCCAATCGTTTGCGTGCCCACCATTATATAAAAGAGCCGCCCGCGAGTGGTTGCTTTGCGGGCCACTGGGTATAAGCACGGTCGTACTGAGTTTTACGCGGCTAAGCCGCGTCGCATTATGGAGGTCACCATGGCTGACATTAAGCAGATTACCCCCGAGAACTTCGATTCCATCGTTAACGACGGCCTGCCCGTGCTGGTCGATTTTTGGGCGCCCTGGTGTGGGCCCTGCCGATCGCTCTCGCCCATCGTTGACGAGGTGGCAGACGAGCTGGCTGGCAAGCTTGCCGTTGCCAAATGCAACGTCGACGACAACCAAGACCTGGCCATGAAATATGGCGTCATGAGCATCCCCACGCTGGTTGTTTTTAAGAACGGCGAGGAGGTCGACCGCTCGGTCGGCGCGCTGCCCAAGGCAAGACTGCAGGCACTGCTGGAGAAGCACCTGTAATACGCTGGTTACATTTTGACGTCCTGCCGCCGTCCATGAGCGCTTTTGCACCGCTCGCCGGACTTCTGGGTGTACCGCGTGCGACCACGGATAGTATGGTAGATACAAACAGCCCCCAGTGAACGGGTGCGGGTCAGACGGACTCGCACCCGTTTTCTTATGCGGTAGCGCCCCGTGCGGGCGTAGTAGAATCTGAACCACTGGATTGCCCCGAGCATAAGGAGATTTCCCATGCATGACGTCGGAATGAACATGAGCCAGCTTGCCATGAGCGTCAAGCAGGTCGACGACACCATCGAGCTCGCCCACGAGTGGAGCCATCAGCTGCTGCATGCGACCGAGAATTTTGACATGGAGCGCATTGGCGCCAAGCTCGAAGCTGCCATGACCGCACTGCACGAGGCGCATGACGCGCTCGAGGGCTACGAGGAAGCCATCGAGGCTGACCACAACTCCGTCGGCTCCGTAAAGCTGGTGTAGGGTGTCCGAACACGAACACGAGCACGGCTGCGGGCACGACCACCGCAACGGCACGGGCGACGAGGCGAGCTGCCGTTGCGGCGGCGGCTCCGAGCTGGTCCGTTTTTCGGTCACCGCGCCCGATGACCTACTGCGCCGCTTTGACGAGCAGATCGCACGCCGCGGCGACGTGGCCAACCGCTCCGAGGCAGTGCGCGATTTGATTCGCGCCTCAATCGCCAAAGAGCAAATGCGCACGCCCGATGAGCACGTTATCGGGTCGCTCACCATGATCTACGACCATCACACCGGCGACCTGACGCGCCGCCTGGACGAGGTGCAGCACGACTACACCGACGAGATCGTATCGACGATGCACGTGCATCTGGATCACCACAACTGTCTGGAGATTCTGGCGCTCAAGGGTCGCGGCGAGCGCGTCTACGAACTGGCCGACCGCCTGCTGGGCCTGCGCGGCGTTAAGCACGGCGAGCTCACCTGCGCCGCCACCAGGCAAAGTCTGGGGCTATAGCGGGATTTCCCGCAGCGCACCTGCCAAAAAGGGACAGGTTTGTTTTGGCAGGTTTAGAAGTTTTACCTACCAAAATAAACCTGTCCCTTTTTGGTCGGTTTTGATGAGGGGTGTCACATGCGGCATGTGCATATTCATGTGACGGGCATTGTGCAGGGCGTTGGCATGCGGCCATTTGTGTATCGCGAGGCTATGGCGCATGGCATTTGCGGCTGGGTACTCAATGCGGGCGACGGCGTGCACATCGAGGCGCATGCTTCGGTCGAGGCGCTCGATACTTTTGTTGCCGCGCTTTCTGAGCATGCGCCTGCGGCAGCCCGCGTAGAGCATGTCGAGGTTGTGGGGTTGGCAGCCAACGGTTGGGATGCCGCCAATGAACAGGGTTTTCGCATCGTAGCATCGCAGTACCAGACCGCGCACACGACGCTCGTCTCGCCCGATATCGCCACCTGTGACGACTGCCTGCGCGAACTGTTCGACCCCGCCGACCGACGCTATCACTACCCCTTTATCAACTGCACTAACTGCGGCCCACGCTTTACCATCATCCGGTCGCTGCCTTATGACCGAGCGGCCACGTCGATGGATTGTTTTCCCATGTGTCCCAAGTGTGCCGCGGAGTATGCCGACCCACTCGACCGGCGTTTTCACGCGCAGCCCGATGCCTGCTTTGACTGCGGGCCGCATATTACCTGGCGCGAGGCAGAGGGCGACATGGAGCTCGAAGGCTCGGGGGCGACGCCAGCCGTCGGCAGCACGCGCGAAACCAGCGATGCCATTATTGACCGCTGTGTCGAGCTGCTGGCCAGCGGCGGTATTGTCGCCATCAAGGGCCTGGGCGGATTCCATCTGGCCTGCGACGCCGCCAATGAGCAGGCGGTGGTCGCGCTGCGCCGTCGCAAGCGCCGCAGCAACAAGCCGCTTGCCGTTATGGTGCGCAGCCTTGCCGATACTGAACGCCTGTGCCATGTCGATGATGCCGAGCGCGACTTGCTAACCGGTAGCATCCGCCCCATCGTGTTGTTGCGCCGGCGTGCTGTTGGCGAGGGAGATTCCCCCGACGCCCTTACACTCGCGCCATCCGTCGCGCACGATCTACCCGAGCTCGGCGTCATGCTCCCCTATACACCGCTTCAGCATCTGCTGCTTGCAGCTGC
>CABUZE010000117.1 GCA_902495955.1 uncultured Collinsella sp.
ATGGGGAAATCGAAATCCCAACCCTCGCCCGCCAAATGCCTTTGATACGGCAGATAGAAAATGCCCAGGTCGTTGGCAATGGTCTGCAGGTTGCAGTTACCGCTGCGCACACAGCTCGTGCAGCGTGAATCGTGCTGCGAAAGCAGCAGCTGCACGTTGGTGCGGCGCGCCTCGCGGGCCTTGGGGCTGTTGGTGTGGACCACCATGCCATCGAGCACGTAGTTGTTGCAGGCGGCAACCAGCTGGTCGCAGCCCTCAACCTCGACCACGCACACGCGGCAGCCGCCGATCTCGTTCAGATCGCGCAGGTAGCACAGGGTGGGAATCTGGATGCCGACGGACTTGGCCGCGTCCAGGATCGTGGTGTGCTCGGGCACCACGACCTCGCAATTATCGATAGTGAGCTTGACCATATTGAGTGCTCCGCTTTCGGTGTTATCGCTGACAGTGGGGTTGTTGAGCTCTACCATTCCAGGTTCCTCCCTCCGCGGAACGCGCCAAAACCAAAGTGGTCGCAACGCAGGCAGCGGCTTGCCTCCTGGCGCGCCTCCTCCTCGGTAAGGCCCTGCTCGACCAGATTCCAATCGTGAATACGCTCGCCGGCCTCGCGCTCGCCCAGCTCGCAGCGGCCGCACTCGTGCTTGCCCTTAAACTGAACGGTCGGCAGCTCCACGTCGAGCTTAATCTTGTGGTCGAAGCCCAGGTAGCGGTCGATATTTGCCGAAGCCACGCGGCCAGCGTTGATGGCACGGATGACGGTGGCGGGGCCGGTCTGGCAGTCGCCGCCGCTAAAGAGGCCATCGAAGTTGGGCACGGCACCGTCCGAGTCGGTGACCACGCAGCCCCACTTGCAGGCGATGCCCATGTCCTCAAACGGCTTGGAGTCGATGTCCTGGCCAATGGCAACAAACACGCGCTCGCAGGGGATGACGCGCTCGGGCGTCGCGGCGGCACGCGGGGCCGGACGACCGCGACGGGGCTCGCCGATAATCTGCGGTTGCACGCGCAGGCCGCTCACGCGACCATCTTCGCCCGTCTCGATGGCGAGCGGCGCCGTGAGCTCCAGAACCTCGCAACCCTCGGCCTGGGCGCCGGCGATTTCGGCGTCCTGAGCCGTCATATCGCAGATGCGACGGCGGTAGACGATGCTTACCTTTTCGGCGCCGCAGCGCACGGCAGAGCGCGCCACGTCCATGGCCACGTTGCCGCCGCCGATGACGCACACGCGCTGGCCGCTCAGGTCGGGCAGCTCGTCGTCACCGATGGCGCGCAGCATCTTGACGGCCGACTCCACGCCGGGCGCCTCTTCGCCCGGAAGGCCGAGCTTCTTATCGCCGTGGGCACCGATGGCCAGGTAGACGGCATCGAACTCGTCGCGCAGGCGGGCAAGCTCCTCGCCGTTGACGGAGTGGTCGAGCTCAACGTCGATGCCGGCGCTCAAGATCCAGTCGATCTCGGCCTGCAAGCGCTCGCGCGGCAGACGATAGCTGGGGATGCCGTAGCGTAGCATGCCGCCCAGGTGGTGGCGCTGCTCAAAGATGGTCACCTTGTGGCCCATCACGGCCAGGTAGTAGGCACAGGAAAGGCCGGCCGGGCCGCCGCCGATCACGGCGACGCGCTTACCGGTGTTGTCCACTACATGCGGCTTATGGTCGTTGAGGTCACTGTGTTCAACGGCAAAGCGCTTGAGGGCGAGGATGTTCATGGGGTCGTCGACCATGCCGCGGCGGCAGTGCATCTCGCAGGGATGCTCGCACACCAAGCCGCAGACGAGCGGCAGCGGATTGTTCTTGCGGATGACCTTGCCGGCATCGGCATAGCGGCCGGCCTCGACGAGCGAAATGTACCCGGGAATGTCGACGTGCGCCGGACAGCCCGAGACGCACGGGACGCGGGCCTCGCGGTCAAAGCCGCAGGAATGCTCGCGGATGTGGTGCTCAAAGTCGTCGCGAAAGCCGCGAATGGCCGTGAGCGCCATGGCGCCGGCCTCGTAGCCGATGGCGCAATCGCTCGAAAGGTAGATGGTGCGGGCCGTGCGCTCAATCAGGTTGAGCGTGGACTCATCGGCGCGCCCTTCGAGCACATCGGCGAGCAGGTCGCTCAGCGCGCTCAGGCCCACGCGACAGGGCGTGCACTTGCCGCAGCTCTGGGTGGAGCACAGGTTGACGAGCGCTGCCGTAAACTCCACGGGACACGGGGCGAGCGAGCTCACCGCCAGACGACGTCCGAGCGCATCATGCAGGTCGTCCATGACGGCCTGAGCGTGGCTGCGTTCCATTACATGCAGTCGAGCCATAAGATCCCCTCTCACATGGCAGCCCGGAGGCGAGGCCGGGCGAAATTGCTACACGCACAACACTGACCTAAAAAGTTGTGAGGTCTCCATACGGTTCGGCAGGCGGTATAAAATGTCACCCTCAGCGGTGAAATAGAACATTACCGCAGATAAATGCCATATTTGATAAAACGCGTTACCAAATTGCAATATTCAATGTGAAAAAGAGCGCCTTACTATTTTTCCTTTTTGATCCGTTTTCCTCCGTCCCCTTCGGATCACATGATCCCTTGGGAACGGAGGAAAACGGATCGTTTTTGGTGCAAAAGGGCCAGGTTTGTTTGCACCAATCTCACTTGCGCTAGATAAAGAGCTCGCATTCCTTCCGCACGACGCAAACCTTGCTCAGCATCTGGGAAACAGCGGATAGCTTGTTGGGATCAAGCTTACGAGCGCCTCGCGGACATACGGCAATGCAGCGCATGCAGGAGATGCACGCCTCGCCAGCTGCTCGTTTGGGGTCACCCTTGTCGATAGCACAAACGGGGCACGCCGCGGCGCATGCACCGCAGGAGACACAATCCCCTGTTGCCTCGGGTGCCATGCGGGGACCTCCGGCTTGTTTATAAGGACGATTGCCGGGAATAGAGGGCTCGGATGTATCCTCGGCCAACAGCTTTTGCTGAATTTGCTGCGCAAACTCAGCAAGCTGCGCCGTATCCTGCGCATCCGGACGACCGGCAGCAAACTGTCGTGCAATGGAATGTTCTGCAATGGCTGCAACTGCCGCGATCACCCGGAATCCCGCATGCTTCGCAACGTCCTCCAGCTCTACGAGCGTGTCCTCAAACGCGCGGTTTCCGTATACACAAACCAAAACAGCCCGAGCCCCGTTGCCGCGCACCATGCCCAACCGGTCAGCCACCACAGCCGGGATTCTACCGGCATACGCCGGCACAGAGATTACGGCCACGTCGTCCTCAGTCATCGAGACAGCGCTGAAATCTAGCCCGCTATCGGTCAGATCGACGGTAACGGTATTCTTGCCCAGTGCCCCGGCCACAAGACCAGACACCTTCCGCGTTCCACCCGTCGGACTAAACACAATTTCGAATACGCTCATCGAGACACCCTCCCCCTACGCCTGGCAACGCGTCAAGCCGCTTTCACATCCAGCCAGAGTATACGGCACGTGGAGTCCCCGTTTTGATGCACCAAGCACCCCAATGCTCCCACCCTACGCTGTCTACCTCTTCGTTTTGTATAAATTACGGTACAGATTGTATATATTTACGGGATACCGCCGTGTTCTCCCGAGGTACCCCATCCCGGCCCGTGCAAAAAACGGAGTATTCTGCAACGTGACCGCGCCAGCACCGCCGCGGGCGGGCAAAACTGTAGGGCGCCGTATCATTTTAAGTCCCGACATGGCGAGAATGACGCGCCCCTGCTCCGGAAAACGGCGAAATTTAACTCAAAACGCTCATAAGGAATATCTGAAGGCCACCGTTGGCAATACCGAATCGTATGCAGCCAACTAGAGCTGCTGAATACTCCAAAAAATGCACGGAGCACCCCATGGGACCCATTGCCGCATGGCAGGAAACAGGCCCACGGCATCCTCTAGATGCATTCCCGAGGAAATCACATTTGAACTAGCG
>CABUZE010000118.1 GCA_902495955.1 uncultured Collinsella sp.
GGCCACCGATGCTCGAGAAGTCGAGCGGGGCGATGATACCGGTCGGAGCATGGGTCACACCTAAGGGGATACCGGCGATGACGGCGACGACGATGCCGATGAGCAGCGAGCCGGGGACGTTGCGGCAGGCGAGGGCGACCGTCACCAGGATGGAGATGATGCCGACGATGAAGGTGGGGGAGGTGATGTCGCCCAGACCGACGAGTGTACCGGCGCCAGCGGTGATAATGCCGGCATCGCACAGGCCAATCATGGCGATGAACAGGCCCAGACCCACCGAGATGGCGTGACGCAGGACAACCGGGATGGCGTCCATGATGGCCTCGCGCAGGCCACAAAGCACGAGTAGCAAGATGACGACGCCCTCAAGGAAGATGACGCTCATGGCCACGTGCCAGTCACCGCCGCAGACGGTGGTGGTGATTCCAGCGATCATCGCGTTGACGCCTAAGCCCGACGCGCAGGCGAGCGGGCGGTTGGCGAAGATGCCCATGCAGATGGTCATGATGCCGGCGCCCAGGCAGGTGGCACAGGCGAGCGCTCCCGCATCGATGCCAGCGCCCGAGAGCACCGCGGGGTTGACGGCGATGATATAGGCCATCGCCAGGAATGTTGTCAGTCCAGCGCGGAGTTCGGTCCCGATTGTGGACTTGCGCTCGCTGACGTGAAATAGTTCGTCCATGCATACCCTTTCCTTGTTCGGCCCCGAGTTTAGGCCAATTGACACGAACTCACTTACTATATCGCCTTTACAACCTTGCTGTTCCTCACATGTTGATGTTCGGCGCTTTGTAGCGGACGGGCGGTATTTTCCGTATGAAAATGTGTGGGTACCGTATACTTAAGCGGTTACAACGACCCCTATGGAGGAACGTATGATTAAAGAGCTTTGCCACGACGAGGCTATCCTGTCCCAGCGTTGCGAGGTTGCGACCGTCGAGGACGAGTCGGTCGCACAGGACCTGATCGATACCATCAAGTCGCTCGACGATGCCGGCTGCCTTGCCGCTAACCAGATTGGCGTTACCAAGAAGGTTTGCGTCTACCTGGACGATGCCGGCGAGCCTCACGTACTCTACAACCCCCGTTTGGTGTTTGGCCTGGGCGCCAGCAAGATGGAGGAGAGCTGCCTGACGCACGAGGAGGTCACCAAGTCCCCGCGCTATATCAAGTGCAAGGTTGCCTTTGACCAGATTGTCGACGGCAAGATGAAGGAGTGCCGCCGTGACTACGCGGGCTTTGAGGCACAGATGATCCAGCATATGATCGACCACTGCCAAGGTAAACTTGTCTAGGGTGACTACAGCACCGCACTTCGTCTCTTTTGGCCCGGGCATGACATTGTTGTCATGTCCGGGCTTTTGTGTTTAGCGCCTTTTTGTTTGGAGACAATGAACTTAGCAAGAACGTAAAGCTAGGAGGCGCCATGTGTACGAGTATCCGATTTACCGATAATTCTGGTCACATGTATCTGGGCCGCAACCTCGACTGGAGCTTTGACTACGGCCAACAGGTTCGCGTGATGCCGCGCGGGTTTCACATCCCGTATTCGTTTATCGACGACGCGACGGCGGTACACGCGGTGATCGGTATGTGCATCGATTACAAGAACTACCCTATGTTCTTCGATTGCGGCAACGATGCGGGCCTCGCCGTGGCGGGTCTCAATTTCCCGGGTTATGCCGAGTATGCCGAGGGGCCGGTTGATGGAAAGACCAATATCGCGGCCTATGAGTTTCCCCTGTGGGTGGCAGCGACGTTCTCGACGGTCGATGAGGGCGAGGCCGCGCTGCGCGACACGGTGATTGTCGCCAAATCTGCCGGAGAGGGGCTGGGCGTGTCGCTGCTCCATTGGATTATCGGCGACAGCCAGCGCAGCATCGTGGTCGAGATGATGGCTGACGGCCTGCATGTATACGACGATCCGGTCGCCACCCTTGCCAACCAGCCGACCTTCCCGTGGCACATGGAAAACCTGCGCACCTATATCACCGCCACAAGCGATTTTCCGCAGACGGCGACATGGCGTGGCGCCGAGCTCAAGCCCTATGGCGCGGGTGCCGGCATGCGCGGTATTCCGGGTGACTGCTATTCACCGAGCCGTTTTGTAAAGGCGGCGTACCTCAATGCCAATTACCCGCAAAAGGAGAGCGAGACCGAAAACGTCGTCCGTATGTTCCGCTCGCTCGAAGGCGTGGTAATGATTGAGGGGGCGTCCAGGATGGGCGATGGCAAGTTCGAGAAGACTATCTACACCGGATGCTTTAGCGCGCGCACGGGCAATTATTACTACGCGATGTATGAGGATCCGTCGATTCGCTACGTGAGCCTGACAGATGCCGAGGGCGCGAGTCCCGATAGGCTCGTGGTTCCCGAGCCGCGTCGTTCGTAGCCGATAGCTTTACTGCAATGCAAAGCGGCCCTGCATCTCTCGCGAGGTGCAGGGCCGCTGTCGTTGATTTATGGCGTCGCTAGAAGTTGGCGTCGTTGAGTTGTTCGTTCTCGAGGCCGTCGAGCTGTTGCTGTTCGGGCGTATCGGCGACGCTCTCGAGCAACTCGGTGGGATCGACGTTCATGTCCTTACCGGCTTCGTTGCCGTTGACCAGGTCGTCCGAGAAGATATCGACTTCCATTTCCTCGGCCTCTTCGATCTGAACCTCGAGCGGCACCTGGGTGCGCACGAGCTTAACGGCCGGGCGCATGCGGGCAAACAGCGGCACGTACTCGATGATGATGGCCGAGTTCTCGAGACCGTACCAGCGTGCCGGGCTTCCGCAGGCGCGGCGGACGGCGTACTTGATGGCCATCACGCGGTGGTCATTGCGGTTGATGTCCGTTTCGGGGGCAAGCATCTTGCGCAGCATACAAAAGCGGAAGTCGCCCACGTTGCCGCGTGTCTCGTAGATGGAGTAGGTGTGATGTTGCGGCGGCAGCTCGCCCGATGCCATCAAGTCGCCGACGATCTGACGCAGATAAGCGTTGACGCGCTGGTTGACTTTAAAGCCCAGGTCCAGGCGAACGCGGAACAGGAAGTCCGTGCCAAAGGTCTCGACGGAATACTCGTGCGTATAGGGCTCATCGGTGACATACACGTTGATGAACCAGTATGCCTTGGCGCGCTTGGGATGCTTATCCAAGATGGAATAGAGCACATCGCGGTCGAGCGTGAGCGGGTCGGGGCTGTTGGTGAGGAACACCAGGTTGTCGGCAAGCACGGGATAGGTCTCGTCGTTGCGCAGGCGGTCGAGCTGGTCAATGTACTTGGAGACGGGCAGCAGGATGGTCTGCGTGCGCTCGATGGCGGTGCCGCGGCGCCACACGTACATAAGGCCAAACAGCAGCGCGGCCAAGAAGATCATGACATAGCCGCCGTCAAAGAACATGGTGAGGCACGAGGCAAAGAAGCACAGCTCAATGGCGCCAAAGAGCAGTGCGAAGACGCGGGCACCCAGTTTGTGCTTGAGGATGCCGGCGATGTAGCTCGTCAAAAGCGTCGTGGTCATGAGCATGGTCACGGTGATGGCGAGGCCGTAGGCGCTCTCCATGCGCTCGGAGTTCTGGAACAGCAGCACGATGAAGATACAGCCGACCCACATGATGTTGTTGACGAGCGGAATATAGAGCTGGCCCTTGGTGTCGCTGGGGTAGTGGATGCGCAGGTGCGGCATGAGATTGAGACGGGTTGCCTCGGATACCAGCGAGAACGAGCCGGTGATGAGCGCCTGCGAGGCGATGATGGCCGCTACGGCCGAAAGCACGATGGCAAAGGGGCGCAGGGGCTCGGGAAGCATCATGTAGAACGGGTTGACGATATCCATCGCGAGCATCTGGGGGTTGGAGTTATTGGCGAGCAGCCAAGCTCCCTGACCCAGATAGTTGAGGATAAGGGCCGCCTTAACAAACGGCCAGGATGCATAGATGTTTGCCTTGCCCA
>CABUZE010000119.1 GCA_902495955.1 uncultured Collinsella sp.
GACATTAAGGCCGACATGGAGGCGCCCAAGCCCATGGACCGCCTGCTGTGCGGCGACGTGGGCTTTGGCAAGACCGAGGTCGCTCTGCGCGCGGCGTTTAAGTGCGTGGACTCCGGCCGCCAGGTCATGGTGCTCTGCCCCACGACCATTCTTGCCCAGCAGCACTACGAGACGTTCTTTGAGCGTTTTGCCCCGTTTGGCCTGGAGGTCGAGGTGCTTAGCCGCTTTCGCACGCCGGCGCAGCAAAAGCGCGCGCTCAAGGCGTTCGCTGAGGGCACGATCGACGTGCTCATCGGCACGCACCGCCTGCTTTCGGCCGATGTGAACCCCAAGAACCTGGGCCTGGTGATTATCGACGAGGAACAGCGCTTTGGCGTGCAGCACAAGGAGCAGCTCAAGAACCTGCGCGAGCAGATTGACGTGCTCACGCTTTCGGCAACGCCCATCCCGCGTACCATGCAGATGGCCACGAGCGGCGTGCGCGATATGAGCCTGATCACCACGCCGCCGACCGGGCGTCGTCCCGTGATCGTGCACGTGGGGGAGTACGACCCTGACGTGGTAAGTGCGGCGATTCGCCTGGAGGTGGGCCGCGGCGGTCAGGTGTACTACGTGTCCAACCGCGTCAAGACCATCGACGACGCCGTGGCGCGCGTGCACGAGGCCGCGCCCGAGGCGCGCGTGGGCGTGGCGCACGGCAAGATGAGCCCGCGCGAGGTCGAGGATGTGATGATCGAGTTCGCGACCAAAAAGATCGACGTGCTCATCGCCACGACCATCGTGGAGAGTGGCATCGACAACGCGACCGCCAACACGCTGATCATCGAGGATTCGCAGCGCCTGGGTTTGGCGCAGCTCTACCAGCTCAAGGGCCGTGTGGGCCGTTCTGCCACGCAGGCCTACGCGTACTTTATGTTCCCGGGCGAGCTGCCGCTCACCGAGGAGGCGACGGCGCGCCTGACCGCACTTTCTGAGTTCCAAGACCTGGGCAGCGGCATGCGCATCGCCATGCGCGACCTGGAGATCCGTGGTGCCGGCTCGCTTATGGGCGCCGAGCAGCACGGCAACCTGTCGAGCGTGGGCTTTGACCTGTTTACGCAGATGCTGGGCCAGGCGGTGGCCGAGGCGCGCGGCGATGACGACGCCGGCGTGGAGGCGACGAGCGTGGGCATTAACCTGCCGGCCGATTACTTCTTGTCCGAGGAGTACCTGCCGGCGGTGGATCAGCGCGTGCTCGTGTACCGTAAGCTCGCAGCGGCCGAGGACCTGGAGAGCATCGACGAGGTGCAGGAGGAGACCGAGGCCGCGCATGGCGAGCTGCCGTTGGCGGGACTCAACCTGTTCAATCGCGCGCGCATCCGCATTCGCGGCGAGCGCCTGGGGCTCGAGAGCGTCACGCTCAGTGGCGGCCGCATTACCTTCCTGGGGGTTGACGTTCCCAAGAAGGTAGCCTTTGAGCTTAAGACCCGCTATGGCGCGGTGAACTTCCCCAAGAGCCGCAAGTTATCGGTGCCCTACAAGGCGGGCGCCGGCGCGGGCAGCGGCCTGGGTCGCGGCCTCGATGCCAACGACGGCACCGGCCCGGTGGCCGCGGCGCTCATGCTGCTGCAGCAGCTGGGTGCCAGCGACGACGACTAACAAGTAGGGGCGTGGCGGGACGGAGCTATCAGCTGCTCTTTGCCCCGCCGCCTCGCAGGTTGATTCTGACCCCATCGAAAGGAAAGCATGTTCGGATACATCTATAAGAAAGATGTCGCCATTATCGCGGTTGTCCTGTGTCTTTGTCTGGGCGTGGGCAGCTTCTTCGATTATCAGATCTCGAGCGCGCTGTTCAACATCGGCAGCATGTACGGCCGCTTTGTCGAGGCGGCCGGCGAGCTGCCGTTTGAGCTGACGGCGAGCGTCGCGGGCGTTATGCTCGTGCGCTCGGCACGCCCCGATTCCAAGACGAGCAAGTGGCTCGCCGTGCTGGGCGTTCTGATCAACGTGGGCCTGGTCGGCTACGAGATTATCGGATCGCTGCGCGTCGGTGGCAAGCTTATTGCGTTTCAGCTGGTTCTGACGTTTGTGCTGGTCATCGTCGCCAACCTTATCGTCTATCGCCTTACTCGCACGACCGAGCCCGACGAGCTCACACGCTGGGCGTTGATGGTACTGGCCGTGTGGGTCGCTCAGGCCATCATCCTCAACGTCATTGTTAAGCCGTTGTGGTCGCGCCCGCGCATGCGCGTGATCGAGGTCACGCCGGGGCTCAATTTTCAGCCGTGGTGGGTGATCGGCAATCCCGACAAGTGGACCTATATCGCCGCCGGCGTGATCAAGGACGGGTTCAAGTCGTTCGCGAGTGGACACACCGCGCATGCGGCGATCGGCCTTATGCTTGCCGGGCTTCCCGCGGCGGCCTTTAAGGAAAAACCGTCGCGCCGCCGCGTGGTCTTTTGGACGGCGGCTGTGGTCGCGGCGCTCGTCGCGTTTGGCCGCATCGTGATCGGTGCGCACTTTTTGAGTGACGTGAGCTGCGGCTTTGCCCTGGTACTGGCACTTGAGTGCCTTGCCGCGCGCATTGCCTATCCCAACGGCGTACAATAGCTCCGTTTGAATCATCTGGCCGATACCCGGTAAGAGAGGATTGCCATGCTCGCGTTTAACAACGATTATTCCCACGGCGCACATCCGGCAGTGCTGCAGGCGCTTGTCGACACCAATATGGAGCCGCAGCCCGGCTACGGTACCGATGCGCATACCGAGCGTGCCAAGCAACTTGTCCGCGAGGCCTGCCAGGCCCCCGATGCCGACGTGTTTTTTCTGGTGGGCGGCACGCAGGCCAACGCGACGGTGATCGACATGCTGCTCGCGCCGTACGAGGGCGTCGTTGCTGCCGAGACTGGCCACGTCGCTTGCCACGAGGCGGGCGCCATCGAGTTTGGCGGCCACAAGGTGCTCACCATCCCCGGCTACGAGGGCAAGATGCACGCCGAGGACCTCGAGAACTATATCCAGGTGTTCTACGAAAACGAGAGCTACGAGCACACGGTGTTCCCAGGCGCCGTGTACGTGAGCCTATCGACCGAGTACGGCACGCTGTACTCTAAGGCCGAGCTCGCGGCAATTCACGCAGTGTGCCAGAAGCGCGAGATTCCGCTGTTTGTGGATGGCGCCCGCCTGGCCTATGCGCTGGCGGCCGATGAGTGCGACATTACCCTGCCTGAGCTGGCGCAGCTGTGTGACGTGTTCTACATCGGCGGCACCAAGTGCGGCGCTCTGTGCGGCGAGGCCGTGGTGTTTTGCGGCATGCACGCCCCGGCGCATCCCATTCCGCGTATTAAGCAGCACGGCGCGCTGTTGGCCAAGGGCCGCCTCACGGGCGTGCAGTTTGAGGCGCTCTTTACCGACGGCCTGTATTTTGAGATTGGTCGCCAGGCGATCGAAACCGCTCAGGCGCTGCGTCGCGTGCTGCACGAGCGCGGCTACCAGTTCTTCTTGGAGACGCCGACCAACCAGCAGTTCGTGATTCTGCTCAACGAGGACATGGCCCGCATTCGCGAGCATGCGGCGATCGAGTACTGGGAAAAGTACGACGATACCCACACGGTGGTGCGTTTTTGCACCAGCTGGGCCACGACGCAGGAGGATATCGACGCGTTGGCGGCTGTCCTGTAGCCTGATGTAATGACAAGGGGCCGCCCTGTGCCTGGGCTTGGCGCAGGGCGGCCTTTGCTTTTGAGGGAGAAGGGTTGTATGACCGAGATGTCCGAGCCGACAATTCGCCTGGCGACGCCCGATGATGCGCCGGCGTTGCTTGCCATCTATGAGCCGTATGTGCGCCAGACGGCGATTACCTGCGAATACGAGGTGCCGAGCGTTGAGGAGTTCGCCGGGCGCATCGAGCGTACGCTCAAGCGCTACCCGTATTTGGTGATGGA
>CABUZE010000120.1 GCA_902495955.1 uncultured Collinsella sp.
AGGGCCGCGGGCTCAAGCGTCACACCGCTGCGATCTAACTCTGCCGTCAGCGTAGCCAGCGGTCCCTCTTCGTGCGAAAGCGGATAACTGTCCAGGTCGACATCGGCAAACAGCACGGCATCGTAGCTGTCGGGGCGCAGGGCTGCCGCATCGGCAAGCGACGCAAAGCGCACCTGGGCGCGCGGCGTGCGGTCGACCTCGTAGGTCTCGTAATCGTATGCGGTGCTGCGCTTGTCCACCTTGGTACGAACGCCGTCGAGCACGGGCACGGTCGCGGCCTGCGACACGTCGAGCGCACGAGCATCGTTCATAAGGATGTCGATGGCATGGCGCAGCAGGGTGGTCTCCGCCTGGCGACGAGCCTGACCGTCAAGGCCTCCAAGGGCGCGATCGGGCAACGCCTCGGCGACGGCGAGCATTGCCTTGAGCGCCGTCACGGGTTTGTCGCGCCACAGCGCTTGAAACACGTCCGAGACCACGCACGGCACGTTCTTAAACCAGTTATCATCACTGGCAGCCTTGCGCGTGCCCCTGACCTGGCCCTGCACGCTCTGCAGCAGGCTTTTGACGGCCGTAGTGGTCTTGCCGCGCGACAGGCGCATGTTCTTGTCGAACGTGCGCGCGCTGGCGGCATCGGCACCCGAAAGCGGACTGTAAATCCAGTCGGTAAGCTCCGGCGCGGGCCACCACTCGGTCTTGGAGGCAGTGCCCTCGTCGGCGGCCTTCATGCGCTCGATCAGATTGGCGAGCGCCGTGAACTGCCTGCCCGCGATGGATTGGGAAAACGCCGTGAACTCGGTTGTCTCGGCCGCAATATGACGTGCCGCCAAACGGGCAGCGAGTTCACCGAACAGCTGGGGCGCCCGGGCAGACACCACGAGCACGCACACGGGGTCCGCGGACGCCGTGACACCGCCGTCGACCGCGGCGTCCTCACACGTTTTTACCAGCTCATCAATTACATCCACATAGGCGTGGGCGCGGGCGTGAGGGCCGGCAACCTCTACAAAGGTAGGCTGAGCAGCGGACTTGGAGGCAGTCTGGGGCGCGCCGGCGTCCTCCCCCAGCGGCGCGGCCTCAAACAGCACACCGCGGGCATCAAAGGCGGCAGCCAGGTCCTCGCGCATCGCCGCCTGCTCGCAAGCGAGCAGCACGACAACCTCTCCCCCGCCGTTCGCCACGGCCGACAACAGCTCGAGCAGACCATGCGTAAACGACGTGACGCCACGCACGCAGACGGCGCGGGCGCACCCCGGCAGGTTGTTCGCCAGGGCTTCTGCCATCATATCGGCGGCTTCGCAGGGCTCGACCATGTCTCGACGGTCCAAACCGCTCGCATAGGCGCCCAACAGCTCGAACACACGGGCCTCGGCGTCGCTCTTGGGATCGGGCTGGCAAACGTCGCCGCAGCAGCGCTCGGCACCCGTTCCCGCTACGCCCGGCAGCACATCGCGGGCCATGCGCGCGAGCATGCGCACCGTGCCCTGACTGCGCGAAAGCGGCTGCAGGTCGGCATCGTCACGACGAGCGATCATGTCCGAGAACAGCATCTGGCGCTGCATGTTGTCGACGAAGCTGCGGCCATCGCCCATAAGCTCCCACAGCGAACGAAGCCACGACGCGGGGGTTTTGTAGTCAACACCCAGCGAGGCGCCAGCAACCGCAGCATCGTGACGGCACAGGTCGAGCTCGGCAAACGAGGGCGCCAGCAAAACGGCGCGCCCGTGGCGGGCAACCAGGTCGGCGAGCAACGCCGCCTCGGCATCGCGCAAGTCCGTACCGGTATTGGTGGTATAGATTCGAACAGGCATGGTCCTCCACTCAAACCGTTCGCAATAATCAATGCATCCATCCTACCTGCCCACGCGGACAGATTTGCCCCACGCCAACAGATTTGATTCCTCCGTCCCCAAGGGATCAAAAAACCGCCCCCGAAGGGACGGTTCTGCGCAATTCGTTTTTGCCGCTGACCTACTCGCCATCCTCCAGTTTGATGAGGATCTTGCGATAGCCACCGTACTCGCCATTAAGCGCCTTGGACACGCGGCTCACCGTGGTGGACGAAGCGCCGGTGCGCGCCTGAACCTCAACATAGGGCTCGCCCTCATCCAGATAGCGCGCGACCTGCAGACGCTGAGAAAGATCGCAAATCTCGCGCGGCGTGCAGATATCGGTTAAAAACGCCTGGATATCGTTCTCGTCATCCAAAAGACTAAATGCGTGGACCAGCTGCTTGACATCAGGCTTGTCAAACATGTTCTCGATATTCATCGATCACCGCCAAACCCGCCATAAGGCATCGAAGTTGATACTGACATCGGGCATCGTTCGCCCGTAATATGCAATAAAACTATGCATGGGCTATTTGCCCGTAGCAGTGTAGCACACCACCAAACTAAAGCGACAAGACTCTCTGCCAGCGGCACGTTTTTCAGGACGAACGCCGTTTAGAAACCGAATGCGCACGTAAGCTCCACGAATATTTGAGACAATGGGCGCCCAGACACCGCGGCGCGTCCGCGTAACCATCCAAGTCGCCGCCGCAAGCCGCTTCACGCGACGCCAGCAACCCCGGCGCAAGAAAGGATTCACGCCATGCGCTTTATGCTTAACTGGCTCTTCACCTCGATCGCCATCGCGATCGCCACGTTCCTCGTCCCCGGCATCCAGCCCTTCGGCTTTGCCGAGGCCTGGGTCTGCTTTGCCTTTGTGGGACTGTTCCTCAACATCGTCGATTCGTTCGTCAAACCGTTCCTCACGGTCATCTCGCTGCCGCTCACAATCATTACGCTCGGCATTTTCCAGCTCGTGCTCAACAGCTTTATGCTGGAGCTCGCCAGCTACCTGTCGGTCAACCTGTTGGGCGTCGGCATCTCCATCGCCGGCTTTGGCTCGGCCTTTATGGGCAGCATCCTGGTGTCCATCATGCGCAGCATCCTCGATAGTCTTGCCGAGGACTAAAACGGCCATTCCGACCGTGTCCGTCTCAACAGCCCAAAACGAAGGCCGCCCATCGCAAAAATGGGCGGCCTTCTTATTTGTCAATCCTCAGAGGGCAAGAAAATCTACCATTTCCACCCCGTCCCCAAATGGCAGGTGTGGGCTAGATGACGTAGTCGTAGCCTTCGCTGGGGGCGACGAGCTGGTCGAGCGTCACGCCGTCGAGGTAGTCGTTGATGAGCTTGTCCAGGTTCTTCCACACATCGAGCGTGGGGCACTCATCCGAGCGCGAGCAGCCCTTGCAGTCGCCATCCAGGCAGGCGACCGGCGCCAGACTACCCTCGGTCAGGCGCAGGATCTCGCCCACCGTGTACTGCTCGGGCGGACGCGTGAGCACATAGCCGCCGCCCATGCCACGCATGCCCGAAAGCATGTTGGCGCGCACGAGCGTAGCCAAGATGTTCTCGAGATATTTCTCGGAAATCCCCTGTCGCGCCGCGATCTCTTTGAGCGGGATGCGACCGGCCGCCTGGTGCTCGGCCAGATCGACCATAACGCGCAGGGCGTACCTGCCCTTAGTAGAAACCAACATATATAGTGCTGCCTTTCGGTCTTTTAGTCCGTTGAAATTCTAGCCGAAAAAATGGGTTTGAAAATACCCGTTCCGATCAAGATGGTTAATCGACTCGTAATAATCTTCTATTTCCTATTGCATTACTAGGCTTTAGTGTCTACTATGCTTGCCAACAGCTAAACGAACAACCTATAAGGTTTATGGGTTTAGCTGCTACACGCACCGTGAAACCACACGGCAACCAGCAACTTGAACACTTTGGAGGTTCACCATGAGCAAGGTTTACACGTCCATCGATCAGCTTATCGGCCACACCCCGCTTCTGGAGCTCACCCACTTTGAGGCCGACGAGGACCT
>CABUZE010000121.1 GCA_902495955.1 uncultured Collinsella sp.
CGACGGCAACCTCGTGGTCGACGAGGTTCTTGACCTGGTCGGCCTCGAGCTTGGTCTCGGCGAAGACGTCGGAGTTGCCGATGGTGACGGTGCCGGCGGCAACAGCGGTCAGGCCCTTGCCCGAACCGTTACCCGAGCCGGAGACGGAGACGTCCGGGTTGGCATCCATGAACTTCTCGGCAGCGGCCTCGACGAGAGCCTGGAACGAGGAGGCGCCGTCGTAGGTCACCTCGCCGGAGACGGACTCGGCAGCAGCGGCGCTACCCTTGTCGGCGGCGTCGGATGCGCCGGAGCCGCCGCAACCAACGAGACCGAGACCGACGATGCTGGCAAGACCACCAGCGAGGCCGAGGAACTGACGACGAGAATAAGCCTGATCGAGCATGATCTTCCTTTCATACATGCGACTCGCGGGCACCCCGCCCGCTTTGCTGTTTGGAAAGATACGGCCCCGATCGGGCGACGACCGCCTTATCTGCGGTTTCTTACGGGCTATTGATAGACCCTTACCGCAAGCTCTGCCCAGCCTTTACAAACGGATAACAATCCAGCGCCGAACATGGCGCACCTTTTACACCAAAGGAACGTCCCCAATGACTACCCCACCGCAACAGAAAAAGCCCGGGCCGAAGCACCGGGCTCGTAATGCAAGTTTGTATCCAAGCAGGATATAGGGGTTTCCCAGGTGCCCGAGATTGCCCCGAAAGAGGAGCGCCGCGTACTTTGGTACGCAAGCGACGGTTTGAGGGGCAAGGTCGGGTGCCTGGGGAAGCCCTACAGCTCAAGTTCGTTGAGGCGCAGGATCGCCACGATATAAATCTTGAGCGCCTGTTTAAGCTGTTCCTCGTTGGCGCACTCGTTGGGGCCGTGCATCTGGCCGCCCCATGCGGGCAGCTCCAGGCCGGTCTCCTCGGGGCCAAACGATACGGCGCGGGCAAAGTTGCGCGCGTACGTGCCGCCGCCCATGGCAAAGGGCTCAGCATGCTTGCCCGTAAACTCGTTATAGGTATCAATAAGCGCCTTCACGGCCGGATCGTCGGCAGACACCGAGAACGGCACCTTAGCGCGACCCAGCTGACACGTCACGCCAAAACGGCCCACGAGCGGGTCGAGCTGCTCGCGGATGGTATCGGCACTCGTGCTGTCGGGGAAGCGCACGTCGATGACCTGCTCAATATGGCCATCCGCCACGCGGATGACGCCAGCGTTGCAGGTAAGCGGGCCAAACGCCGGACTCGTCGCATCGATACCCAGGCCGCGGCCATAGGCATCCGCATGCACAAAGGCCAGGAACTTGACGAACTCGTGCTCGGCAGGCGTCAGCAGGCGTTCGTCGCGTGCACCAAACGCGTCCTCGGCCTCGCGCAGATACGCCACGATCAGGCCGACGGCGTTAATCGTTCCCTCGGGCATCGAGGCATGACCGCCAATGCCATGGGCAAAAATCTGCGCGTGCCCGTTATCGAGCGCCGTAATCTCCAAGCGGTCGGCGTTCTCGACCGGCGCCGGCAGCTCATCAGCGGCAATCGCGAGCTCGCAGATGGACTGCGACGGAATGGCGTTGCTCGCCTCGGCACCGCTCCAGGACACAATGCGCCCGCCGTCGATCTTGGGGCTCACAAACGTCGCCCCAAACTGGCCCTTCTCGGCATTGCAGACCGGGAACTCGGCATCGGGCGTAAACAAAAAGTCGGGGTCTGCGTGGTTCTCCAGATAATGGTGAACGTCGGACATGCCCACTTCCTCATCGCAGCCCAGCAGCGCGCGGAAGGTATAGCGCGGCACAATGCCGTGCTTGAGCAGGTAGGCACCGGCGTAGAGCGACAGCACCGCCGGACCCTTGTCATCAATCACGCCACGGCCGAGCAGCCAGCCCTCGCGACGCTCCATCGCGAACGGATCGGTGTTCCAGCCGGGGCCGGCGGGCACCACGTCCACGTGGCAGATGGTCGCGAGCTGCTTGTCGCCGCGACCCGGGATATCGGCAATGCCCACATAGCCCTCGTCGTCGCCCGTCTGGTAGCCGAGCTTTTGCGCAATGCCGAGCGCGCAATCGAGCGCATCACGGACCGGTCGGCCAAACGGCGCACCGGGCTCTGCATTGGCAGCAACGGCCACGGACGGATAGCTCACCAGTTGTTCGATATCGGCGACGACATCTTCCCAGACCTCGTCGACATACTCGATAACGCTCTGCTCCACCTGATTCATGGACGACCTCCTCACCAATGAGTGACGGGTACGCCCGCCCCTCACATTACGTCTATTAGATAGCGAAAAGTTTAGCAAGCTCGGCCACCGAGTGCACCACTGCATCGGCACCCGCCGCCTCGTGCTCGCCCGACGCCGCCGCGCCCGAATAGATACCAATGCACGGCACGCTCATCGCGTGCGCGCCCTCGACGTCGTTAAAGCGATCGCCGATCATCACGGCATCGCCCGCCGTCGCACCGAGCTCTGCCAGGGCATCGCGGACCGAATCGGCCTTGGTCTCGCGCCCCTGCGGCGGATTCATGCCAACCACCGCCTCAAACTGAGAAAGTCCCAGCTCTCCCACCATGTCGATACACTTTGCCTCCATGCGTGACGTCGCCACGGCCATACGCTTGCCTTGGGCGACCAACCCATCCAGCAGCTCGGGGATCCCGTCAAACACGGGATACTCCTCCGGTCCCAGTTCATCAAAAAAGGCACGGTACTCGTCGGCCACCACAAGCGACTCCTCGCGCGAGAAGCCATAAAAGTCGTGAAAGCTCTTCCACAGGGGCGGCCCGATCATGCGGCGCAGGTCACCCATCTGCGCCTCCGAAAACCCGCGCGCGGCCAACGTCTTGCGCGTCGAGGTCATCACCGCCCGGCCCGTATCGGCCACCGTGCCGTCAAAATCGAACAGCACAACCGGCCGCTCGCATAGCTGTAATGCCGCCATCGGCACTCCTCTTCCCCAGTTGATGATTTCCACACCGACACTTCAAACTGTTGACTATTCAACAATTGAACCTAGCAATGTAGAGCAACTCCACTATACTTGTCGCACTTTGCTCTCAGAAGGCGGCGCGAAAGCGCCCCAACGAAAGGTGCAATTATGTCTTTTGCCATCATAACCGACTCCACGTCGGACATCTCCCCCGCCCGCGCTCAAGAGCTCGGCATTTACGTGATTCCACTGCATGTGATTATCGAGGGCGAGGACCTGCTCGACCAGGTACAGATTACCGCCCAGGAGTACGTCGCGCGCATGGCCGGCTCCGAGCAACTGCCGCACACCTCGCAGCCGAGCGCCGGCGAGTTCAAGGCACTCTTTGACCGCGTGCTCGCCGACGGCCATGATAGCGCCATCTTTATCTCACTGTGCAGCGAGTGGTCCGCCTGCTATGCCAACGCCAGCCTGACGGCCGAAACGCACGAACTCGACGTGCGCTGCATCGACTCGCGCACCGGCTCGGGTGCCGAGGGCCTGCTGGTGGAGTACGCGCTGGCCATGCGCGAGGACGGCCGCAGCCTGGACGAGACCGAGGCGCAGCTCCGCGCGACGCTGCCCGACGCCCACCTGTTGCTGATTCCCCGCACGCTCGAGAACCTCGTTAAGAACGGCCGCGCGCCCAAGCTCGCCGGCCAGCTCACGCAGATGCTCAACATTCGCCTGGCCGTTTCGCCGGAGTGGAAATCGGGCGAGATCAAGGCCATCAAAAAGGGCCGCGGCGCCAAGCGCATCGTCGCCAACACCATGGCAGACTGCCTCGCGTTTTTGGCCGAGCATCCGGGCTCCAGCGTGCGCGTGCTCACGACCGGCGCCGCCGAGGAGCAGGAGCTCGTCAGCCAAGCACTCGCAGGCCAAGACTATGTAG
>CABUZE010000122.1 GCA_902495955.1 uncultured Collinsella sp.
ATATGAGTGCAACGAGCAGCGTTTTGAGGCTGACCAGGTGCGGCGGCAAGCGGAGCGCGACCACGGCGCCCAGCACCGCGCCCACACCGCTGGCCGACGAGAGCCAGCCCATCCATTCGACACCGACGTGTAGGACATCGCGGTAGAAGAATGATTCCAGCGGGTCGAAGGCGCCATAGCCAAAGTTCGAAAGGAAGATGATGAAGAACAGCAGGGCGAGAACGCTGTTGGTAAAGACCGTCTTGATGCTGGTCGCAAAGGTGACACGGAAGGACGTATTGGGGTCGAGGCTTTGACTGGCCTTATCCGATGTGATGTCGCCGACCGCAGGTTTACCTTCGTGTGTGGCGACCTGACCTGCACTTTGCCTAAAGCCCCAACCGGCAATGAGCGCCAACGCGGTAAAGAGCATCATGGGCACGAACACCGCGCGCGACGACGCAGCCGCCGCGACAAAGCCGCCCAGCGTGGGACCAACGATGATACTCACGTTTGAAAACATGGCGATGGCGGAGTTGATGTCTTTGAGCTCGACAGGATCGTCGGTGAGGTAGGCTGGATAAGATGTGGCGATGGGCTGGGCAAACCCCATCACGAAGCCCAGGAGCACCGCGCCGAGCAGGACGATGCCGGTCGCGCTGCCAAAAACGAGGATCGCCGCGCCGGTTGCCAGCGTGCTGATGATGCTCAGCAAGAAATGGCGGCGTGGGCCCAAAGCGTCGAGCGCCGCGCCGCCCGCAAAGGACCCCAGGATCACAAAAACGTTCATAAACAGGACGGCCAGCGATGTCGCCACGACCGAGGCATCGTCTGCATAGGTGAGCGTTCCGATGACGCCGATAAAGTAGCTGGTCTGAAAACCGGTGTAGATGAGAAAGCGCATCGCCACCAGGCGCTTGGCCTGCACGGACAGCGATGACTGAGGCTTTGAGAAAAGAGAGACGAGCATGGAGACTCCTTGTTTCATACGAATGCGGACGGCGGGCATTCGCCACCGTCTGTCGAATCAATCTATCCGCATGAAACATTAAGGACGCATCAAGAGCCCCTTCTCTCCGTTTTTCGCCCGTCATGAACTACTTGGTAGATTGTAAGGCATGTCCCACACATCTACTTAAACAAAAACCACCACAAAGGTGCCTGGCCCCTTTGTGGTGGAAGTGACGTTTGCCCAGATAAAACCTGACAAAACAAACCTGTCCCTATTTGGCAGGTTATGGCAGCGCAGCGAGCCAGCCCTTAAAGGTGATCTTGGATAAGGTCGCAGATGGCTCGGGCGTCGTTGATGTTGATGGCTCGGGTCGCGAAGCCGGCGTCGAAGGCCTGACGCGCCAAGGCCTCATTGCAGGCAAGGGCCAGCGTGTGGCCGTCGACCAGGTCGAGCGAGCGCTTGCCGCGCAGACGGTCGACACCCGATCGCGCGACGACGATGTTGTCGAAGCCCTCGGTCTTGTAACCCTCGATGATCACCACGTCGACATCGTTGTAACGCGACAGCAGCTCGCGCGCGGGCATCTCGTCCTCCTCGCGCGTGTCGGCGTACTCCGCCCAGCGCGTGGCGCAGATGAGGCCCACATGCTTGGATCCGGCCTGGTGATGGCGCCACGTATCTTTAGCGGGCACATCGATATCGAAGCCGTGATGCCCGTGATGCTTGAGCGAACCCACGCGCAGGCCGCGGCGGGTGAGCTCGGCGATAACCTTCTCGACGAGCGTGGTCTTGCCCGAGTTTTGGTAGCCGATAAACGCGATCGCGGGGACGGCCGGTGTCGGAGCTGCGGGTGCGACGGCGACGGGTGCGCTCGCGGGTGCGTTGTCCGCGGCCCCCACGGCCTCAACAGCAGCAACCTGACGCTCGGCACGATCCCACACGCCCGAGCGGCCGCCCTCCTTGTGCAACAGGCGCACGTCGACAATCTCCATGCCGCGATCGACGGCTTTGCACATGTCGTAGATCGTTAGGCACGCGGCACTCGCGCCGGTCAGGGCCTCCATCTCGATACCCGTCTTGCCCGTCACGCCGGCCGTAACCAGTACGTGAAAGCCAACCTGCCCGTCCGCGCGCGCCGGCGCCCAGCCCTCGGGCACGTCATCGACAGGCGTCCCCGCCGGAGCGATGGGCGCAATATCGCACTTGCTCTTGGTAATGAGCAACGGATGGCACATGGGAATGATGTCGCTCGTGCGCTTGATGGCCATGATGCCCGCCACGCGTGCGCAGGCAAGCACGTCGCCCTTTTTGGCGCGGTCCTGCAGCACCATGGCTTGCGTCTCGGGGTGCATGAGGATGGTGCCCTCGGCGATGGCAATGCGATGGGTCTCGGCCTTGTCGGACACGTCGACCATGCGTACCTCGCCCTTGGCGTCCACGTGCGTCAGCTCGTCACGACGGGCGTCACGGGCGGGCGCGGTGGCAGCGCGGGCAGTCGGCTGCGCGGACGCGTCGGCGTTACCAGCATTCGTCGCGGTTGAGGCTTTATGGGCAGACATCGCGGCCCTGCGAGCGGCCTTGGTGGCATCGGCGTACCTGCTCTTGGCCATATGATCATCCTCCGATTTGAGACATAAATCGTTGCGTGCCCTCAATTATCGCGTGTTCCTGCGGTTTGTGGGCCACGGCATCGCGCCAAATCGAAAGCACCTGCATATCATCACCACGGCGCAGCGCCTCGCGCACCGAATACTCGGCATCGCTGAACAGGCACGGACGCACGTTGCCATCGGCCGTCAGGCGCAGCCGGTTGCAGTTCGCGCAAAAATGATTGGACATGGCGCTAATAAAGCCGACCGTTCCCGCCGCGCCCGGAAAGTGCCAATAGCGCGCAGGGCCCGCGCCGGCAGGAGCGTCGTTGATGTCGAGCGGCTCGAGCTCGCCCAGACCCGCCGCGGCGGCCCCGGCATTGATGCGCGCCCGCAGCTCGTCACTCGGCACGGTGTCGCTCGCGTCCCACAACTCGGGATTGAGCGCGGGCGCATGCGGATCCACAGCGCAATGCGAACTCGTGTGCTCATCGCCGATGGGCATATATTCGATAAATCGCAGATGAATGGGGCGGTCGACGGTCAGCCGTGCGAGGGCCGTCACATCCTGGTTGAGCCGACGCACAACAACGCAGTTGACCTTAACGGGCTCAAAGCCCCAAGCCAGCGCCGCATCGATGCCAGCCATGGTCTGCTCGAGCCGACCCAGGCGCGTGATCTTTCCAAAGAGCGTAGGGTCGAGCGTGTCGAGCGAAATGTTGACGCGGTTAAGCCCGGCATCTTTGAGCTGCGGCGCCAGCTTGGGCAGCAGGGCGCCATTGGTGGTGAGCGAGATGTCCTCGATCTGCGGAATCGCGCGGATGTCGCGAATGAGCGGGATGATGCGGCGGCTGACCAGCGGCTCGCCGCCCGTCAGGCGCACGCGGCGAATGCCCTCCCCCGCTACCAAGCGCACAAAGCGGGCGATTTCCTCAGCGCTGAGTAGCTCGTCGTGTGCGCGGGGCGCCACGCCATCGGCCGGCATGCAGTAAATGCAGCGGAAATTGCACTTGTCGGTAACGGCAATGCGCAGATAGTTGATATCGCGGCCAAAGCCGTCATGTTGCACGCGCCCGTCCACGCAGCCCTCCCCTCACGCGGCGTTTTATTCTTCGGAAAACATAATACCCCACGAGAGAATCATGCCGACACCCGTACGACAGGACAGGTCGCTTCGAGCAAAACGGACTTTCCAAGCCCATCCTCAGCATACAAACCATCACAACATTCGACGCTTTTCACGATTTTGGTAAAAAACATCGAATGTTGTGATGGTTTGCCTGCCCACAGC
>CABUZE010000123.1 GCA_902495955.1 uncultured Collinsella sp.
GCGCAAAAGTCCTCCTGATGCAGCCTTTCGATATTTCCGCTGCTATTGACCATTCTGTCGTACCGTTCAACGACGAGCGCGGCTTCGTCTTCAAATGTGTAATAGGAGACATTGGCAGTTGGAATGCCAACACGCCGAGCCGTTTTCATGCAGACGAATTCGTTTAAGGCCTGATGTTTGAACCCAACGACACCATTTTTGAAGATATGGGTAGTGGGGGATGACCCTAGACATTCGCACCATTGGCCATCATGCCAAGCTAGTGCAAATTTGCCTTGATTGCCGCCCAGGGACCAGCTTTCGTTGGAGCCCATCCATGTCTCTCTTTCGTCATCGCGAATTGCTTTGAGCTTGTGAGCGATTTGAGAATTGGTAAGCGGGCGGTATGCCGAGACCCTGCCGCGGGCGGCGTCTAATTGATCGGCTCGACAAAACTGAACGGCCCCCGCGCAGTCAAGACCGATATGGCACAAGAGGGCGACGGGGTTGTTGGATGCAACATCATGCTCGGTGGCAATAGCGCGACGCTGCTCTTGACTGTCGGGCAAAAGGCCAAATAGGAACGGGCGGACGATGTTATTGCCATACGTGCGATTGGAAAGCGGCATTGTTAGCGATAACGGTGCTCCGCGATAGGTTGGGGCGTATGCAAAGCTGCAGAGTCCATGCTCGTCTTGCCGGAGAGTGCCGGCGATTTCGCCACAAATGAGGGTCGCGAGCTCCATCTCTGCCATTTATTTCACAACCTTGCAGCCAAAGGAGAGGTTTGAAGTGCCGGAAAGGCCTTGCTCGGCTGCGATTTGGGCCAGCAAGGCACCATAGGAAGATGGCGTTCCTTGTCGAGTGGGTCGTCTGCCTACGCTTGGCTTTTGCAGGGTATTCGAGTTCGCGATAGGGAGGTTCACTATCGTCGTCGGATGTTCGGAGGACGATGCGATGGAGTCGTTATCGCTTTGCGCGAAGAGACCTATGCCGAGTGCGTTAAAGACGGTCAGCAACTTGTCGAGTCGAATGCCGGTGGCGTCGCCCAGCTCGAGCGATGCGAGCAGGCGCTCCGAAACACCGGCCTTTTTAGCGAGGGTCGCACGGGTGATTCCCTGCGACTCGCGTGACTGGCGCACGTAGATGCCAGCTTGGCGCGGTGTGGTGATGGGAAGGGTATCCACGGCGATCTCCTAACGTGCAGACTTTTGCATATCAGTATGACATGCAAAAGTCTGCATGAAAAGGCCTCATGCAAAACTCTGCATGAGGCCTCTATGTTGACGTTGAGCTTATGAGAGGCGTTTTTTATATCGCGAGAATCCCCAGATGCTCAAGCAAAATCTTAAGCCCAATGAGGATGAGCACGACGCCACCCACGATGGTGGCGGGTTTTTCGTAGCGCGCGCCAAAGGTGTGGCCGATCGCTACGCCGGCGACGGAGAAGATAAACGTTGTGACGCCGATAAGCGATACAGCGGGCACGATGTCAACCGAGAGCGCGGCAAATGAGATGCCCACGGCTAGGGCGTCGATTGAGGTGGCGATAGCGAGGATCAGGTATTCTACCAGGTCAATCTTTTCGGCATCCTTGCCGTCGCCTTCATCCTTGTCCTCAGTAAAGGCCTCCCACAGCATTTTGCCGCCGATGAAGGCGAGCAGGATAAAGGCGATCCAGTGGTCGATGGGGCCGATGATGCCCATGAATTGACTGCCAAGCGCCCATCCGATCACGGGCATGCCTGCCTGGAAGCCGCCAAAGAACAGGCCGAGCACTACGGCGACCTTAAGGTTGATCTTTTTCATGCCGAGACCCTTGCAGATGGAAACGGCAAAGGCGTCCATCGAAAGGCCAACGGCGAGCAACACGAGCTCTGCGAGTCCCATAGTCTGGCTCCCTCTCTGCGGGCGAGCCCGATTACGCGACTACTCCCTCATTTATATGAGACCCGATGCTACCACATGAGCAGTCAAAGGAGCCCCGTCCCAAATGAGCTACCTAAGCGGTGTTCGCTCATTCTGTAAGCATCGGATTTCGTGGCTGCTGCGGGGACAAACCGTGAGAAACTATTTAGCGTTTATGGAGCGTATACGATGGGAGCGATGCCTTGGATAAGAACGAGCTGCAAAAGCGTATGGAACAGGCTATTCGCCTGACTGCCCCCGGCCAGCCGATCCGCACCGCCCTCGATATGATCATTGCTGGTCACCTGGGTGCTCTTATCTGCGTCGGCGACACCGAAAACGTGCTCGCTGCCGGTAACGACGGCTTCCCGCTCAACATTTCGTTTACCTCGAACCGCCTGTTCGAGCTTTCCAAGATGGACGGCGCCATCGTTATCGACGGTGACCTCACCCAGATCCTGCGCGCCAACTTCCATCTCAATCCCGATCCCTCGCTCGCCACGAGTGAGACGGGCATGCGTCACCGTACTGCCGCTCGCATGTCGGTGCTTACCGACGCCATCGTGATCTCGGTCTCGGCCCGTCGTGCCGTCGTTAACGTGTACGTCCACGGTAAGAGCTACGAGATTCAGCCTGTCACCACCATCATGAGCTCGGTCAACCAGCTCGTCGCCACGCTTCAGACCACCCGTCAGTCGCTCGACCGCTCCCTGCTGCGTCTGACGGCCCTCGAGCTCGATGACTACGTTACGCTCGCCGACATCACCGGCATTTTCTCGAGTTTCGAGATCATGCAACAGGCAAAGACCGAGCTTAAGGATTGTATCGTCAAGCTGGGCAACCAGGGCAAGCTCGTGCAGATGCAGCTCGAGCAGCTCGCTGGCTCCAGCATGGATACCGAATACGACCTGATGATCCGCGACTATGCGAGCGATTCCTCCGAGGCAAACGCCGAGAAGATTCGCGCCGAGCTTAGCCGCATGACGCCTAAGGACCTGTCCGACCCACAGCATGTGGCGGCGGTTCTGGGTTATGACGACCTGGATGAGGACTCCGTTATGACGCCGCTGGGCCTGCGTACGCTTTCGCGTGTGTCCGTCGTGCGCGACGGCGTGGCCGAGAAGATTGTCGACGAGTACGGCTCGCTGCAGGAACTCATGGACGACATCAGCGAGGATCCGGAGCGCCTGGGCGACTTTGGCGTCAACAACCCTGCCATTCTTGCGGACTCGCTGTACCGCATGAAGGGCACCAAACAGGGGAACGCATAATGGCGCCCGTATGCGCCGTGGTCGTTGCCGGTGGCAGCGGCCAGCGCTTTGGTAACCCCGGTGGCAAGCAGCTCGTCAATGTAGCGGGCCGTCCGCTCATGAGCTGGTCCATCCGCGCGTTCGATCGAAGCGACAAGGTCGGCCACATCGTCGTGGTTTGCCCTGCCGAGCGTCGTGCCGAGATGCGCCGCCTGGCCATCGACCCGTTTGACTATGACACGCCCATCAGCTTTGCCGATGCCGGCGATACCCGCCAGGACTCCACCCGTGCCGGCGTGCACGCGGTGCCGGCGGGCTTTGAATACGTCGCCATTCACGATGGCGCTCGTCCGCTCATCACGACCGAGGCCATCGATCATGCGATCGACGTGCTTGTGGGCGACCGCTCGCTCGACGGTGTCGTGTGCGGTCAACCCGCGATCGACACGCTCAAGATCGTTGACGGCGACAATATCGTCGAGACGCCGCCGCGTGAGCTCTATTGGGCTGCGCAGACGCCGCAGATCTTTAGCGTCGATGCTATGAAGCGCGCCCACGCTGCAGCCATTGCCGAGGGCTTTATCGGCACCGATGATTCGTCGCTGGTCGAGCGCATGGGAGGACGCGTCCGCTGCGTTCAGAGCCCGCGCGATAACCTTAAGGTGACGGTGCC
>CABUZE010000124.1 GCA_902495955.1 uncultured Collinsella sp.
CAAGTCCTTCCGCAAGGTCCTGTACGCACAGGTTTCCACGAAGCTCGCTGCTGCCTGCTGGTCTGCCTGCCTGTCCTTCTTCATCGTCTACTGCCTGCAGATTCCTAAGTCCTACGAGTCCGTGATGGAGATGCCTGGCAAGGTCGTCGCTATCGTCTGCACCGCCATCTGGGTTGCCCTCATGGCCAAGAAGGGCTTCCACAAGTCTTGGTACCTCGCAAATGTCGGTTGCGCTGCGTGCATCATTGCCTACAACTACTTCGCCTTTGGTCAGATCAACGGCACCTCCACGGTCGCCATCGCCATGATCGCCTACCCCATCATCTTCGCCATCTGGAAGTTCTTCTACGTCGGCTTCCAGTACCTGCCCGATGTTCTGCTCAACTACATCCCCGATGTCGATGAGCTCATCACCCTGCGTCGTCGCGAGGGCATCTACAGCTCCGCGCAGCAGCTCTGCCAGCAGATCGCCCAGGCTATCGCCGTCAACGTGTGGGCTATCGTCCTTGCTGCCTCCGGCTTCATTCAGACCGCCGGCAATAGCGACGCCGTGACCCAGCCCGCTACCGTGCCTCTGTATATCTGCGGCTACATGATCATCGGCTGCGCCGGCTTCTTCCTGCTTGCGGCCGTCCTTGCCCGCGGCATCAAGATCGACAAGGAGCAGTGCGACGTCCTTTGCGACGAGATTCACCGAGTCAAGGAGGGTGGCAAGATGGCCGACGTCAAGCCCGAGGTCAAGGCGCTTTGCGAGGAGCTCTCCGGCTTTAAGTACGAGGACTGCTTTGCCCACAACAACGTTGGCTTCCAGGACGGTAGCGTAACTCCCGCCGAGTAAGGCCGACATATCGTCCAAATCACAGGGCCGTGCCACCGGAATTCCGCCGGCAGGCACGGCCCTTTTTCAACAGCGTACAATTTGCCTTTAGAGCATCTTTTTGAGGGAGAAACCCATGGAGACGAACGTTATCTGGCGCAACGCGCGCGCGGCGGTTATCGAGCTTGACGACGGCGGTTACTTTACCTGCGCCGATACGTGGGAGATCTTTGTCAACGACGAGCTCGCCGGTACCACGAATACGGTCGAGACCTATGTCGACGGCCTGATCCCCGGCAAGCGCAACCTGGTTCGTTTTGTTTGTGGCGAGCGTGAGCTGAGCGTAGGTGTCACCACGCCGGCTGAGCCCTTTACCATCAACGTTCGCGACTGTGGCGCCAAGGGCGATGCCGAGCACGACGACACCACCAACATCCAGGCTGCCATCATGGCCTGCCCCAAGGGCGGGCGCGTGCTGATCCCCGCCGGTAGTTATCGCATCAAGTCCCTCTTCCTTAAGAGCAATATCAACATCGAGCTCGCCGAGGGAGCGGTGCTGTTGGCCCGTCACGATCGCGCGGCGCTTGCCTACATTCCGGGCACGGTCACAGGCGACGAGGGCGCCGGGTATGCCGGCACCGATATGCTGCCCCTGGGCCGCTGGGAGGGCGAGAGTTTCTCGACCTACTGCTCTACCTTTACGGGTCTGAGCGTGCACGACGTGTGCATCTATGGTCGTGGTGCCATCGACGGTCAGACTGATTTTGCCGAGGACAACTGGTGGAACAAGGACTTTAAGAACATCTTTCGCCCGGAGGAGGGCCGCGAGGTCGCCCGCCCGCGCATGATCTTCCTATCCGAGTGTGAGAACGTGAGCTTGGCCGGCTTCACCGTCCGCAACAGCCCGGCGTGGAACATCCACCCCATCCTGTGCGAGCACGTCGATGCGCTCTGCCTGTCCATCGAGGGCCCCAAGAACTCCCACAACACCGACGGCTTCGATCCCGAGAGCTGCGGTTTTGTTCGCATCCTTGGTTGTCAGTTCTCAGTGGGTGACGACTGCATCGCCATCAAGAGCGGCAAGCTGGGCATTGAGCCCGAGCTTCGTCCCGCCACGCACGACGTGCTGATCTCTCACTGCTACATGCACGATGGTCACGGCGCCGTGGTCCTGGGTTCAGAGGCTGCCGGCGGCATCAAGGACCTTACCGTAAGCAAGTGCCTCTTTGAGCGCACCGACCGCGGCCTGCGCGTCAAGACCCGCCGCGGGCGCGGCAAGGATGCCGTCAACGAGGGCATTACCTTTGAGCACATTCGCATGGACGAGGTGCTCACGCCCTTCGTGGTCAACTCCTTCTACTTCTGCGACAAGGACGGCAAGACCGACTACGTGCAGTCTCGCGAGGCACTGCCCGTCGACGACCGCACGCCCGGCTTTGGTGCCACGACGTTTTGCGATATCGAGGCCACTAACTGCCACGCGGCCGCTGCCTACATCACGGGCCTGCCCGAGAGCAAAGTAACGCGCCTGACGTTCCAGGATGTCCACGTGACCTTTGCCGACGATGCTGAGCCCTTTGTTCCGGCCATGGCCTGCGGCGTTGAGCCCATGGTGCGTCAGGGCATCATTGCGCAAAACGTCAAGGTGCTCGACCTGCAAAATGTGGTGATCGAGGGCCAGGACGGCGAGGAGCTGCAGCTCCAGAACGTTGACAAGGTTATCCGTGCGTAGGCGTTTGCTCCTAAACAATTAAATTCGGTATGTCGTGGCGCGCGATGGGCAGGGCCTTCCCGACCCATTGCGCGAACTTTTTATATGCCGAAACTGCAACGTAGACGGTCTACGACGAAAGGACGCGGTGACTGATGATGAGTGAGAGACGATTTTTTGAGGTTTCGCCCGAGCGTGCGGGGGCATATCACAGTATCTCTAAGGCCTTGGAGGCAATTGACGAATCCTGTCCGAATGACGGACGGCCGGTGACAATCCATATCGAGCCGGGTGAGTACCGCGAACGGGTCGAGATTCGTCGCTCGCATGTGACGATTGAGGGAGAGACGGCCGACAGCGTGCGTATCGTTGGCGGCCTTGCGGCGCAGATGCCCTCGGAGGACGGCAGCGGCCAGGACGGAAAGCTCGGCACCTTCCGCACTTATACGGTGCTGCTCGATGCCGATGACGTGACGCTTGCAAACCTCACGATCGAAAACGATGCGGGCGATGGGCGCGAGGTCGGTCAGGCGATTGCCCTGTATGCTGATGGCGACCGTCTGGTTGTCGATGCCTGCTGCATTAAGGGACACCAAGACACGCTGTTTTTGGGTCCGCTGCCGCCGCATGAGGCCAAACCGGGCGGGTTTATAGGACCCAAACAGTATGCGCCGCGCCGGGTGGGGCGCCAGTATTTTCGACGTTGCCGGATCGAGGGCGATGTCGACTTTATCTTTGGCGGCGCGCGTGCCTACTTTGAGGGGTGCGAGATTCGCTCGCTCAACCGCGATATGGACGTGAACGGCTACGTGACGGCGGCGTCGACGCCCGAAGGCGAGCCGCACGGCTTTGTGTTCCACGGCTGTTCGTTTACAGCTCCGGATGGCGTGGCGCCGGATTCGGTCTACCTGGGTCGTCCTTGGCGCGAATGGGCGCAAACTGTGCTGATCGATTGCTGGCTGGGGCGACATATCAAGCGCGAAGGCTGGTGGGATTGGAATAAGCCGGCGGCACACAACTGCGTGCAGTATGCTGGCGCGATTCTGCATGGGCCGGCGGGTGAAACTACCGGCTGGGTGCCGTGGGCGAATGAACTCGATGTGATGGCTGCCGCCGGGTACGCTCGCGAGCAGGTGCTTGCCGGTGGGGATGGCTGGGATCCCGAGGGCGGCGACGGTGATGCGGTTGAGACGGCTGAACTGTCTGCCAACGGCCGCACCGTGCACATCGAGACGTACTGCGAAGACGAACCTGCGCTGCGTGCCCGGCTGAAGCGCGAG